>JAHBAP020000311.1 GCA_018500005.2 Mycobacterium sp.
GACGAATCAGCCGCGGCGGAGGCGAGAGGATTTGAACCTCCGGTCCCCTTTAAGGGGGACAACTCATTAGCAGTGAGTCCCATTCGGCCGCTCTGGCACCCCCCCCAAACCCACATGGGCGTACCGGAGCCAACCCCCAGCCCCGGGCCCGCCGGTGGATGAGCGTACACAGGCGCGGGGAGAGAAGGCAAAGTTGCGGCCTGCCAGCGTCGAACGTGCACCCACCGCGAGATTCCCAGCCGAATTTCGCAGTGGACGCACAGTCGCCGGAGCCCGGCCGGCCACACCTAGACTTGGCCCGTGACCGCCCGCCTGCGCCCGGAGCTCGCTGAACTGCCGGCCTACACCCCCGGCAAGACCGTGCCCGGCGCCATCAAGCTGGCCAGCAACGAGACCGTGCACGGTCCGCTGCCCGGCGTCCGGGCTGCCATCGAGGCTGCCACCGAGAACATCAACCGCTATCCGGACAACGGCCACGTCGAACTCAAGGAACACTTGGCCGCCTTCCTGAGCACAACCGGGACCCAGGTCCGCACCGACCAGATCGCAGTGGGCTGCGGATCGGTCAGCCTGTGCCAGCAGCTGATCCAGATCACCTGCGCGAGCGGCGATGAGGTGGTGTCCGGCTGGCGCAGCTTCGAGCTGTACCCGCTACAGGTGCGGGTGGCCGGCGCCACTCCGGTGCAGGTGCCGCTGCGCGATGAAACCTTCGACCTGGACGCGATGCTGGCCGCGGTCACCGACCGCACCCGGTTGATCTTCGTGTGCAACCCGAACAACCCGACCTCGACCGTCGTCGATCCCGAGGAACTGGACCGGTTCGTCGCCGCCGTGCCGTCCGACATCCTGGTGGTGATCGACGAGGCCTATGTGGAGTACATCCGCGACGGCATGCTTCCCGACAGCCTCGACCTGGCCCGCGAATACCCCAATGTCGTTGTGCTGCGTACCTTTTCGAAGGCCTACGGTCTAGCCGGTCTGCGGGTGGGTTACGCCGTCGGCGACCCGGAGGTGATCACCGCCCTGGGCAAGGTCTACGTGCCGTTCACCGCCAGCACCATCTCCCAGGCGGCGGCCATCGCCTCGGTGCAAGCCGCCGACGAACTACTGGCCCGCACCGACGCGGTGGTGGCCGAACGCAGACGGGTCAGCGCCGAACTGACCGCACTGGGCTATGACCTTCCGCCGTCCCAGGCGAACTTCGTATGGCTGCCACTCGGCGAGCGCACAGCGGAATTCGCCGCCCGGGCCGCGGAGGCCAAAGTGCTGGTCCGCCCCTACGGCAACGAAGGGGCCCGGGTCAGCATCGGGGCGCGGGAGGAGAACGACGCATTCCTGACCTTCGCCGCGGCGTGGATACGACGCTGACCAACACAACCACTAGCGTGAAAGCCAGCAACAGCCTCAGGAGGGATTGAGCCGTGGGCAGGATCTATGCCAACGTCAGCGAGTTGATCGGCCGCACCCCGCTGGTCCGGCTCAACCGACTGGCGGAAGGGCTCAACGCCACCGTGGTGGCCAAGCTCGAGTTCTACAACCCCGCCAACAGTGTCAAGGACCGCATCGGTGCAGCGATCATCGACGCCGCCGAAGCGGCCGGTGAGCTCAAGCCCGGCGGCACCATCGTCGAGGCCACCAGCGGCAACACCGGCATCGCACTGGCCATGGTCGGGGCCGCACGGGGCTATCACGTCATCCTCACGATGCCCGAGACCATGTCCACCGAGCGCCGGGTCATGTTGCGGGCCTACGGCGCCGAGATCGTGCTCACCCCGGGCTCGGAGGGGATGGCCGGGGCCGTCGCCCGGGCCAAGCAGATCATCGCCGAGACCCCGAATGCAATCGCCGCCAACCAGTTCGGCAATCCCGCCAACCCGGCGATCCACGAGAAGACCACCGCCGAGGAGATCTGGGCCGACACCGACGGCGAGGTCGACATCTTCGTCGCCGGGATCGGCACCGGCGGTACCCTCACCGGGGTCGGCCGGGTGCTGAAGTCCCGCAAGCCCGGCGTGCAGATCGTCGGTGTGGAGCCCAAGGACTCCCCGCTGCTGACCGAGGGTCAAGCCGGCCCGCACAAGATTCAGGGCATCGGCGCCAACTTCGTGCCCGAGGTCCTGGACCGGGAAATCTACGACGAGATCATCGACGTCGAACTCGACGACGCCGTGCGAGTCGGCCGTGAACTGGGCACCGAGGAGGGCATCCTCGGCGGCATCTCCTCCGGCGCGATCATCTGGGCCGCGCTGGAACTCGCCAAGCGCCCCGAGAACGCCGGCAAGCTGATCGTCGCGGTGGTCTGCGACTACGGCGAGCGTTACATCTCCACTGTGCTCTTCGACGACATCCGCGAATGACTGTGCTGGCCAGGGTTCGCGAGGACCTGCGCAACGCACGTTCCCACGGTCCCGCAGCCCGCGGGGACGTCGAGAACGCCCTGGTCTACTCAGGCCTGCATGCAATCTGGTCGCACCGCCTGGCCCACCGCCTATGGTCGGTCCCGGTACTGCGCGGGGTGGCACGGGTCCTCAGTCAGTTCACCCGCTTCCTGACCGGCATCGAGATCCACCCAGGAGCCACCATCGGCCGGCGGTTCTTCATCGATCACGGCATGGGTGTTGTGATCGGCGAGACCACCGAGATCGGCGACGACGTGATGCTGTATCACGGGGTGACCCTCGGCGGACGCTCCCTGGAGCACGGCAAGCGCCACCCAACCGTCGGCAACCGGGTAACCATCGGCGCCGGGGCCAAGGTGCTCGGTCCGGTCACGATCGGCGACGACAGCGCCGTCGGCGCCAATGCCGTTGTCACCCATGATGTTCCGCCCGAGTCGATCGCCACCGGTATCCCGGCGGTGGTGCGGTCGCGCAGCGATGGGCAGCGTGAGCCGCTGGTAGACCCCACCTGCTACATCGACCCGGCGATGTACATCTGATTCCGGCCAGTAACTTGGTTGCCATGAGCAGCTACGAATCCCTCGCCGTCGAGATCAAGGACAACGTCGCCCAGGTCACCCTGCTGGGACCTGGCAAGGGCAACGCCATGGGCCCGGCGTTCTGGTCCGAGGTGCCCGTGGTGTTCGCCGAACTCGACGCTGACCCCGAGGTCCGCGCCATCGTGCTGGCCGGATCGGGTAAGCACTTCTGCTACGGCCTGGACCTGCTCGCGATGGGTGGCATGCTGCCCTCGGTCGACGGCGGCGGGAAGGAGGCGTCCGCGGGCCCGCGCGCGAAGTTCCACACCGAACTCAAGCGACTGCAGGCCTCGATCAGCGCGGTCGCCGACTGCCGGACCCCGACGATCGCGGCGATTCAGGGGTGGTGCATCGGCGGCGGGGTCGATCTGATCAGCGCGGTGGATATCCGCTACGCGAGCGCCGACGCCAAGTTCTCGGTGCGCGAGGTGAAACTGGCGATCGTCGCCGACGTGGGCAGCCTGGCCCGGCTGCCCTACATCCTTTCCGATGGACACCTGCGGGAGTTGGCGCTGACCGGCAAGGACATCGACGCCACCCGGGCCGAGAGGATCGGTCTGGTCAACGAGGTGTTCCCGGACGCCGAGGCGGCACTGGCCGCCGCGCACGCCACGGCCGCGGAGATCGCGGCCAACTCGCCGTTGACCGTGCGCGGGATCAAGTACGTGCTGGACGAGCAGCGCATCGACCAGGTGGCGTCCAGCCTTCGCTATGTGGCGGCATGGAATGCGGCCTTCCTACCCTCGAGGGATCTCAAGGAGGCGGTCAGCGCGATGTTCGAGAAGCGATCGCCGAACTTCACAGGGGACTAGCGCAACCGAGGCGGTCCTCAGGTCAGGGCGGCTACCGTCGCAAGGATGACGAACCACTCGCCAGAGCAAATCCAGTCGGCCCGGCACACGAACCGCTGGCCCTGGTTTCTGGGCATCCTCGGCGGCCTGAGCCTGATCGGTGCCGGGGTCGCGTTCGTGGCGATGCTGCCGCTGGGTATGGCCACCGATCCGTGCCACGGTGACGGCGGACCCGACCGGGTGTGCCGGCTGACGGCCGCAGGTCAGAACCTTCTGGTGATGATTCCCTGGATCGTCCTGATCGGGGCCCTGGCGTCGGCGCTGGTGTCGGCAGCCGTGCTGGCCAAGCGCAGGATTTCCCCGTTGTACGGGCTGATCTTCTGGGTCATCGGCGGGGTTCTCACCGCGGTTGTCGCCAACGAGATCGCCTATCTCATCTGAACTGAAGGCAACCCGGCATGCTCTGTCATCAGCCCGGGTACCAACTTTGCGGGCCGTAATATCCAGGCGGGAGAGGACCTCCAAGCGCCTGTCCCGGAAAGCAGACGGCATTGTCTCCCCACCAACATGGCGGCCATGGAGCGGGAGGCGGCGGCAGGGGCGGATACGCCAGTCCGACGGGTGGCGCCGGAGGTGCCGGGCATGGCGAGTACTGAAGGTGGAACAACCCTGCGCTCGCGTCGCCCGGAGGTGGTGACGGCTCGCCCGGAGGTTCCCAGGGCGGCCAGCATTTAGGAAATGCATTCGGCCACAACCATGCTGCGAACGGGATGGGCGGCGGTGGCATCGGCGGGTCGTCCGGTGCCGGCTCGCCCGGTGACGGAGGCGGTGGTTCGGCCATCGCCAAATCCGCACCGACAAGCGGAACGATCGCGCCGACAATGATCGCCGCAAGAGTTCTCATCCGGTTACCCATGCCGGTCTCCTCCTGGTCATAGCGCGCTGACCTGGCGGTGGCGGAGGGATTTGAACCCCCGGACGGTGTTAGCCGTCTCTCGCTTTCAAGGCGAGTGCATTAGGCCGCTCTGCCACGCCACCGTCGGCAAGCGTAGCGCGCGGGCGCGACCATCTCAGGCCCGGGCAACCCTGCCGTTAGGACTGCGGCCGTTGGTGTTGGTGGGCCTCATCCCCTCGCTGATCCGGCGGCAGTTCTCCCCCAGCGCCGCCATCTGCTGGCGCGTCAGCGGTGCCAGGAACCGCTGTCGCACCGCCGCGGAGTAGGTCACGAGCGCCTCGGACACCAATTCCCGCCCGAGATCGGTGATGCTGGCCAACACACCGCGCCCGTCCTCAGGGCTGGCCTCACGGCGGACCAGACCGTTCTGCTCCAGCCGACGGATCTGACGGGTTACCCGACTCGGCAGGGACAACAACTGCTCGGCGAGGTCACCCATCCGGGCCGACCCGGTCTCGGAGCGCCGCAGTATGTCCAACAACCGCACGTCGACCAGGGTCAGCTTGAACTCCTCGGACAATGTCCGGTTAAGGGACCCGTAGACCCTCAGCGCGGCATCCAGAAAGTTTTCCCATGCCCGCTGCTCGGCGTTATCCAAGTCCGGCATCGCGCTAGCTGTTCGTCCCCCGACGGTCCCACCCATGGCGGACATGGTAGAGGATTTGGTCCCCGTTCCTGTCGTTCCTGCTGTTTTTGCGCGAGGGTAACGTCAGCAGCATGCGCGCCATCGTGATCGATGCCGGACGTTTGCTGTGGGGCGATGCACCCGACGTCTCCGCCGGATCCGGGGAGGTGCTGATCCGGGTCCGGGCTGCCGGCATCAACCGGGCCGATCTCCTGCAGGCGGCCGGGAAGTATCCGCCCCCGCCGGGGGCCAGCCAGATCCTGGGCTTGGAAGTGTCCGGGGTTATCGAGGCACTCGGGGCCGGCGTCACGAATCTGGCTGTCGGGCAAGAGGTCTGCGCCCTGCTGGCCGGCGGCGGCTACGCCGAACTAGTCTCGGTGCCGGCCGCACAGGTGATGCCGGTGCCCACCGGTGTGAGCCTGGAGGACGCCGCCGGATTGCCGGAGGCGGCCTGCACGGTGTGGTCCAACCTGGTGATGGCCGGCCGGTTGAGCCCCGGGGAGTTCGTGCTGCTGCACGGCGGGGCCAGCGGAATCGGCACCCACGCCATCCAGGTCGCCAAGGCGCTGGGCGCCGCGGTCGCCGTGACGGCCGGGTCACCGGAGAAACTCAAACTGTGTGAAGACCTCGGCGCAGACATCCTGATCCCCTACCGCGACGCGGACTTCGTCGAGCGGGTGCAGGCCGCAACGGCGGGCCGCGGGGCGGACCTGATCCTGGGTCTGATGGGCGCGGCCTACCCGGACCGCAACCCCGCCGCGCTCGCCTTCGACGGCAGGCTGGTGATCATCGGCATGCAGGGCGGGGTCAAGGCCGAGTTGAACATCGGCGCCCTGATCGGCAAACGGCTCACCGTGATGGGCACCGCCCTGCGCGGCCGGCCGGTCGACGGACCGCACGGCAAAGGTCCGATCGTCGATGCGGTGGTCGCCTCGGTGTGGCCGATGATCGCCGACAGCAGGGTTCGGCC
>JAHBAP020000219.1 GCA_018500005.2 Mycobacterium sp.
CGTCGCGGCGCGCAGCATCGCATCCGGATTGCTGGCAGTGGCCCTCGTTGCCGGTGGATGTGAGTCCAACCCACTGGACAGCGCACCGCCCACCGTCGACCCGGCGCGGCCGGTGACATCACCGCGCGTCGCGGCCGTCCCCGCAGGTCAGATTCTGCCGATGCCCGGTGATCCGCAGGCGGCGGCGGCTGCCCGCGGGCCGTTGGTGGTGCTCGCACCGCAGGCCCTCACGATCTTCGACCCGGCCGGCCGTTCCCGGACCGTCACGCTGCCGGAACCGGCCACTGCGGTGGCCACCGACGGAGGCGATACCGCGTACGCGGCCACCCGGGGAGGCTTCTTCACCGTTGATCTGAAGGACGGGAAGGTCACCCGCACTCAGATCGACGGGGCAGCCAACGCCGATTTCACCGCGATCGCCCGCCGCGCCGACGGCAGGCTGGTGCTGGGCAGTTCGGACGGGGTCGCCTACACCCTGACCGAGGACATGCGAGTGGCCGCCAAGGCGGCGATCTTCGCCCGGGTGGACGCCATCGCCGCCCAGGGCGATAACGCCGTGGTTCTCGACCGGGGCCAGACCTCGGTGACGGCGCTGCAGCCCGACGGGTCCCGCGCCCAGGCCCTCCGTGCCGGGTTGGGTGCGACGACTATCACCGCCGATCCGGTGGGCCGGGTGCTGGTGGCCGACACCCGGGCCGGCCAACTGCTGGTCTTCGGGGTGGACCCGCTGATCGAGCGACAGGCCTACCCGGTTGGCGAGTCCCCGTACGGCATCGCGGGTTCGAGCAGCCTGGCCTGGGTTTCGCTGACCGCGTCGAACACCGTGGTTGGCTACGATCTGGCTACTGGCATCCCCGTGGAGAAGGTGCGTTATCCGACCGTGCAGCAACCCAACGCGCTGGCGTACGACGAATCGTCGGACACCTTATACGTGGTGTCCGGCGCCGGCGCCGGGGTTCAGGTGATCCGCGACGCGGCCAGGCCGCGGTGAGCGCGGCCCATAGCGGCCGGATGCCCGCGGCCTGGGAGCTGGAGCTCTCCGAGGACTACGAGTGGATTCCGTTGCGACTGCCTCCCGACGTCACCCGCCTCACCGCATCGACGCGGCTTTCCATCGAGGCCGAGTACCGGGGCTGGGAACTGACCAGGGTGCGGCTATACACCGACGGCAGCAGACGGATCTTGTTGCGCCGCAAGAAGTCCCGGATCGACACCCGCCCGATAGATCAGCCCGGCCTGTGATCTACGACGCGCTGCGCCAGGTGTTGTTCAAGGCGCCCCCGGAGCGGATTCACACACTGGTGTTCGCCGCACTGCGTGGCGCCACCGCCACCGGGATGACCCGCCGCGGCCTGCGACACGGCCTGGCACCGCAGGACCCGGTTCTTGCCAGCACGGTGTTCGGGGTGCGATTCCCCGGTCCGCTGGGACTGGCCGCCGGTTTCGACAAGGACGGGCTGGGGCTGAACACCTGGGGCGCACTGGGTTTCGGCTACGCCGAGATCGGGACGGTGACCGCCCAGCCGCAACCCGGCAATCCCGAGCCGAGGCTGTTTCGGCTGCCCGAGGACCGGGGCCTGCTCAATCGGATGGGCTTCAACAACCGGGGCGCCGGCGAACTGGCGCTACGTCTGGCCCGCCACCGGCCCGACGTACCGATCGGGGTCAACATCGGCAAGTCCAAGATCACCCCGCCGGAGCGGGCCGCCGAGGACTACGCCGCCAGCGCACGACTGCTCGGCCCGCTGGCGGCCTACCTGGTGGTCAACGTCAGCTCCCCCAACACCCCGGGTCTGCGCGACCTGCAGGCGGTCGAGTCACTGCGCCCGATCCTTTCCGCGGTGCTGGCCGAGACGACCGCTCCGGTCCTGGTCAAGATCGCACCGGATCTGTCCGACGAGGACGTCGACGCGGTCGCCGACCTGGCCGTCGAACTCGGTCTGGCCGGCATCGTGGCGACAAACACCACGGTGTCCCGGGCCGGTCTGCGCACGCCGCACGTCGACGACCTCGGCCCCGGCGGGGTCTCCGGCCCGCCGGTGGCGCGCCGGGCGTGCGAGGTGCTGCGCCGGTTGTACCGCCGGGTCGGCGGCCGGTTGGTGCTGATCGGCGTTGGAGGTATCGAGACCGCCGACGACGCCTGGGAACGCATCACCGCCGGAGCGTCTCTGCTGCAGGGTTACACCGGGTTCGTCTACGGCGGCGGCATGTGGGCCAAGCATATTCACGACGGCCTGGCCGCCCGCTTGCACGCCAATGGGTTCTCAGCACTGAGCCCGGCGGTGGGCAGCGCGAACTCCGTCTGATTTCCGGTGGCGAACCGCTGGTTATCCCTGTTCGTAGGCCCCGTGGATGACCGCCCGCGCGATCGCCTTCATGAACAGGTTGAAGCCCAGGAACGCCGGGCTCGCGTCCTCGGCCAGATCCAGCTTCTCCACGCTGAGGGCATGCACGGCAACGAAATACCGGTGGTAGCCGTGCCCGGCCGGCGGGGCGGCCCCGACGTAGCGGCGGATGCCGGCATCGTTGCACAAGGTCAGGGCGTCGCCGGGCAGCAGTGACCCGTCGCCGACACCGGCCGGCAGTTCGGTCACGGTGTCGGGCAGGTTGGCCACCGCCCAGTGCCAGAAACCAGAGGCCGTCGGCGCATCCGGATCGAACACCGTCACCGCGAAACTGCGGGTCTCCTCCGGAAAACCCGACCAGCTCAGCTGCGGTGAGACGTCCTCACCGCCGGCCCCCATGATTCCGCTGACCTGAGCCTTCTTCAGCGGCTTGCCGTCGTTGATGTCGGCACTGGTCAGCGTGAACCCGGGCAGTTCAGGCAGGAAGTCGTACGGGTTATACGGAAACGCCATGGCAGATCCCTCCGGTCAGCAGTTCATCAGGCTTAGCAGTTCATCAAACTCAGCAGTTCGCGAGAAACCGCTCGAGAACCCTAGCGCCGAACTCGAGCGCGTCAACAGGAACCCGCTCGTCGACACCGTGGAACAGTGCCGCAAAGTCCAGTTCCGGCGGCAGCCGCAACGGGGCGAAACCGAAGCACCGGATGCCAAGGCGGGCAAAAGCTTTCGCGTCGGTTCCGCCGGAGAGCATGTACGGGACGGTGCGCGCCTCCGGGTCGAGCGCCAACAGCGCGCTATTCATGGCATCGACGAGGTTGCCATCGAAACTGGTCTCGTAGGAGGGTAATTCGGAGATCCACTCACGGGTCACATCGGGTCCGATGAGTTCGTCGATCTCGCGCTCGAAGGCAGCCTGACGGCCGGGCAGTACCCGGCAGTCGACCACGGCCTCGGCGGTTGCCGGGATGACATTGGCCTTGTAGCCGGCCTTGAGCATGGTGGGGTTGGCGGTGTCGCGCAAGACGGCCCCCAGCATGCGGGCCATCGGGCCCAGCTTGGCGACGGCGCCTTCCAGATCCGCACCCTCGAAGCTCAACCCGGTCTCCTCGGAAACCGCCGCGAGGAACTGCTCGACGGTGTCGGTCATCACCATCGGAAATTGGTGATTACCCAGTCGCGCAACGGCATTGGCGATAATGGTGACCGCATTCTCGTCGTGGACCATCGAACCGTGTCCGGCTCGGCCCCGCGCGGTCAGCCGCATCCAGAGCAGCCCTTTTTCGGCGGTCTCGATCAGATACAGCCGCCGCTCGCCGCCGTCGCGGCGCGGCACGGTGACCGAGAATCCACCCACTTCCCCGACCGCCTCGGTGACCCCGGCAAAGAGATCAGGCCGGTTGTCGACCAACCATTGGGCGCCGAACTTGCCACCGTGCTCCTCGTCGGCGACGAAGGCGAAGACGAGGTCGCGCGGCGGGACCCCCCCGGCCCGCTTGAAGTGACGGGCGACCGCCAGCATCATGCCGCACATATCCTTCATGTCGACCGCGCCGCGGCCCCACACATAGCCGTCGGACACCGCCCCGGAGAACGGATGCACGCTCCAGTCGGCGGCCTCGGCCGGAACAACGTCGAGGTGACCGTGGACGAGCAGCGCACCCCGGGACGGATCGGATCCGGCCAGCCGGGCGAAGACGTTGCCGCGGTTGGGTGCCCCCGACTCGACGTACACAGTCCGGTACCCGACCTGCTCCAGTTGGTCGGCCACCCACCGCGCGCAGTCGGCCTCACCCTTGGTGGTCTCAGGCTCCCCGGTGTTCGAGGTGTCGAATCGGATCAGCGCGCTGACGAGGTCGACCACCTCTGCGGCCACGTCGGTAGGGCTTTCCCGCTTCACGCTCCTTTCCTACCACTGGCCGGCGCACGCGCCGCGGCGAACCCTCTTATCACATATTTAACTCCAATCACATTTACAACACGCCGAACATATTGTTCTAATGACTCCGATGATGAGCCGGAGACCCGCGATCACAGCGCTGTTGTGTATGACAGGGCTTGCTCCCCTTGTTGGAGCCTGTGCCACCACCACGGCCGGCACCGCAATGCCCGCGGCCGCTCCCACGACTGCCACCGCCGAGAACCTGGGCAACCTGCTGTTGCCCGCCGCCGATGTCAGCGCGGCCCTCTCCGCGAAGAACATGGTGGTCACCCGGGACGTGACGGCCCTGTGGTTCGACAGCACCCATGTGGCTGAAGGAGTTGGCTGCCTGGCCGTGGGCGGCGCCGCCCAGCGCGGCGTGTACGCAGACAGCGGCTGGACTGCGGTGCACGGGCAGGTCCTGCGTGATCCGCCCACCACTCCGTTGTGGTCGCAGTTCGCCACTCAGGCCGTGGTGTTGTTCGAGTCGGAGCGGGCGGCCGGAGACTTCTTCACGCGCTCGCGCGACGTCTGGGCCAGTTGCTCGGATCGGGAACTGACCTACGAGCAGCAACTGGCACCTGCACAGCAGTGGTCGATCGGCCCGGTGGGTGTCGACGGCGGCGTGCTGACAGTCGCGCGCGAGCAGCGCAGCCCCGAGCGGTGGTCCTGCCAGCGCGCGCTGGCGGTGCAGGGCCAGGTGGTCGTCGACGTGGAGGCCTGCGCGCTGGACAGTCCCAACCCGACCACCGCCGCAACCAGCCTCGCGCGCTCCATCGCCGACCGGATCGGTCCGGCGTAGGCGGTGATTTGGGTTGCGGGTTTGGGCGGACGAGTTTCCATCCGATAGCCTTAATCGCCCGCCGCAGGTGGGTTCGGTCCGAGTGGCGGAATGGCAGACGCGCTAGCTTGAGGTGCTAGTGCCCTATTAACGGGCGTGGGGGTTCAAGTCCCCCCTCGGACACAGTTCTACTTTTTTGATTTTCGTGGCTCCAGTCGCGTTGGGCCTTGGGCGGAAGGCACGTACCCGTGCCTCACACCGGAGGTGACGCGATCGACACAGCTCCCCGATTGCCAGGGCCGCAGGCGCCCTCGCCGTTCCTCCGCGGCGGCGGCGAGGTCGGTGCAGATCTGGCGAAAATCGACTGGGCGTCGACTCCGCTCGGCGTCCCGGCCGACTGGCCGCAAAGCCTGCGAACCACCGTGAAAACCCTGCTGGCCTCGCGGTTTTCGATGTGGATGGCGTGGGGTCCGGAGCTGACCTTCTTCTGCAACGCCGCCTACCGCCGCGACACTCTCGGCCGAAAATACCCCTGGGCACTGGGCCGTCCGGCCAGGCAGGTGTGGGAGGAGATCTGGCCCGATGTCGGTCCGCGAATCGACCGGGTGCTCAGCACCGGCGAGTCGACGTGGGACGAGGGTCTGCTGCTGTTCCTGGAACGCTCCGGCTATCGCGAGGAGACCTATCACACCTTCTCCTACAGTCCGCTTCGCGACGACGACGCCGCTGTGGTGGGCATGCTGTGCGTGGTCAGCGAGGACACCGCCCGGGTGATCGGCGAACGGCGGATGGAGACACTGCGCGATCTCGGCTCCGACCCGACGGTGGTGCGCACCGAAGAAGAGACCCTGGCCTTCGCCGCCCGCCAACTTGAGCGCAACCAGAAGGATCTGCCGTTCACGCTCACCTACCTGCTGGATTCCTCCGGCGGTGCCCGTCTGGCCGCCGGCAGCGGAGTGCCCGCAGGTCACCCTGTGGCGCCGGTGCGGCTGCCCTGCGACGAAAGCGCGATCTGGCCGGTGACCGAGGTGGGCCGCGGCCGAAGTGTGATCGTCGATCTGGACGCGATCGACCGAGTGCCCACCGGGGAGTGGTCGGAACCGCCTACTCGGGCGGTGGTCACTCCCCTAGGTTCCCAGGGCGGCACGCCGATCGGGTTTGTGGTGGCCGGACTGAACCGGTACCGGCCCTTCGACGAGGACTACCGCGGCTTCCTGAGACTGGTAGCCGGACACATCGCCGGCGGTATCGCGAGCGCCCGCAGTTACGCGGCCCAGCAACGTCGCGCCGAGGAACTGGCCGAGCTCGACCGGGCCAAAACCGTCTTCTTCTCCAACATCAGCCATGAGTTCCGCACGCCGCTGACGCTTATTTTGGGTCCCATTGGTGAATTACGAAGCACTCCAAACGATTTCACCGAAGCTGTTCGCGAAGACATCGAAGTCGTGTATCGCAACGGCCTGCGATTGGGGAAGTTGGTAAACACCCTGCTGGATTTCTCCCGCATCGAGGCGGGCCGGATGCAGGCGCACTACGAACCGGTCGATCTGGCCGGGCTGACCGCCGAACTCGCCGGTATCTTCCGTTCTGCCACCGCAAGAGCCGGACTGGAGCTCGTCGTCGACTGCCAGCCCCTGCAGGCCCAGGCATACGTCGACCGCGACATGTGGGAGAAGGTGATCTTCAACCTGCTCTCCAACGCGGTGAAGTTCACGTTGCAGGGCTCGATCACCGTCACGGTGCGACAGGACGCGGACACCGCGGTGGTGACGGTGAGCGACACCGGAGTCGGCATCCCCGGCTCGGAGCTGGCGAGGGTATTCGAACGCTTTCACCGCATCCAGACGAGGGCGGCACGCTCCACCGAGGGCAGCGGTATCGGCCTTGCTC
>JAHBAP020000323.1 GCA_018500005.2 Mycobacterium sp.
GGGCTCGGAGATGTGTATAAGAGACAGGATCCCGACCAGAGCATGCCGGTCGCGATGATCACGTTGACCACCGACCGGTTCACGACCATTCCTCGACATCAGTGGGGGCACCGATTTGGCGCCGGAGTTTGCAGGAGCCGTCTAATTGTGGCATATCCGCAGGTCGGCATACCGCGGCTTGGCGACCGGAGATAGGGTTTGGACGACCCCGCCCCCGAACCCGAAAGGCAGCCGCGATGGGCCTGTTCAAGAAGCGGAAGAGCCGTGCGACGAGGCGGGCCGAAGCTCGTGCGCTCAAGACCAAGGCCAAAATGGAAGCCAAGCTCGCCGCCAAGAACGAGGGCAAGCGGATCAAGGCGACACTACGGGCCGACGAGAAGGTGGCCAAGGCGCAGTTGAAGGCGCAGCGCGACAGCGATCGCGCCGCAATGAAGGTGGCTGAAACCAAACTGCGGGCCGCCCGCGAAGGAAAATTGCTGGCGCCCAGCAGGATCAAACGCGCGTTGACCGCATCGCGGCTGCTGGCGCCGGCCGTCGTACCGGTCGCCTATCGGGCCGCCATCGCGGCCCGCGGCGTGATCGACGAGCGTCGCGCTGACCGTCTCGGCGTGCCGCTGACCCAACTCGGCCAGTTCTCCGGTGCCGGCGGCCGACTGTCCGCGCGCGTCGCCGGTGCCGAACGATCGCTGCAGTTGGTGGCCGAACGCACTCCGCAGGACGGCGAGACCCGCCGGTTCGTATCGGCGATCGGCGACCGGCTTTCCGCCCTGTCCGCGGCGATACCCGCGGCCGAGAACATGCCCGGGCCACGGCGGCGGGCGGCCCAGGCCTCCATCGGCGAGCAACTCGACGGCATCGAGGCCGATATCATGGCCCGGCTAGGGGTGCTGTAGTGCGATCCGCTGTTCTCGGGTTCCTGGCCGCTGCGCTGCTGTTGGTCAGTACCCCGACCGCCTTCGCCCACACCGCTCTGACGGCGTCCGACCCGGCCGCCGATTCGACGGTGGCGACAGGACCTGCCCGGATCACCGCGACTTTCAACGAACCGCTACAGCTGACATTCGCGGCGATGACGGTCGTGGGGCCCGACGGCCATCTGTGGTCCTCCGGCGACGCCGAGGTTCGCGATGCCACTGTTGGCGTCGCGGTCCGGCCGCTGGGCCCGGCGGGCCGGTACACCGTCAACTACCGGGTCACCTCCGCCGACGGTCACGTGGTGGCCGGCTCATGGTCGTTCACCGTTACCGCGGCTGGCACCGGCAAACCAGGCCCCGCGGTCGACGCTGCTTCGCCAGGTGATCGGATTCCGTTGTGGCCATTCGCCGTTGGCGCGGTGGTTCTGGTCGCCGGGGCCGCGGCTTGGGCGATGCGCCGACGACCCAGCTGACCGCTGCTGGCATGATTGGCGCCATGGCAGACCCCCAGGACACGCCCGGCGCCGCGGCGATCCCGCCGAAGAAGGCACCCGCCAAAAAAGCACCGGCCAAAAAAGCACCGGCCAAAAAAGCACCGGCCAAAAAAGCACCGGCCAAGAAGGCGGCTGCGGCCAAGGCCCCGGCCAAGAAAGCCGCCGCGAAAAAGGCGCCGGTCGCAGGCGAAGCGGCCGCCGACGCCAAGGCCCCGGTGCAGCAGCCCGCGAACCCGGTGGCAACGACGGCTCCGGCGGCACCTGCCCACAACTACGCGCTGCCCGTCTCGCTGGGCCTGGCCGCCGCCGGTCTGGTGGCATTGGTGTTGAGCCGGCTGCGGAGGGACTGAGGTAATGGCTGTCGCCTTCCGGCCCACCGCCGACCTCGTCGACGACATCGGCGAGGGGGTCCGAAGCTGCGATCTGCAGTTCCGCCAGTTCGGGGGGCACAGTGAGTTCGCCGGTCCGATCAGCACGGTGCGCTGCTTCCAGGACAACGCGCTGCTTAAGTCGGTGCTGTCCGAACCCGGCGACGGACGGGTGCTGGTGATCGACGGCGACGGGTCCCTGCACACCGCACTGGTCGGTGACGTCATCGCCGAACTCGGCCGGGCCAACGGCTGGTCCGGCCTGATCGTCAACGGCGCCGTCCGCGATGCCGCCACCCTGCGGACGCTGGAGATCGGCATCAAGGCACTGGGCACCAACCCGCGCAAGAGTTCCAAGACCGGCGCCGGCGAGCGCGATGCGGTGATCAGCCTCGGCGGAGTGGAGTTCCGGCCCGGCGATATCGCCTTCAGCGATGACGACGGCATCGTCGTCGTCGCCCCCGACTGACCCAGCGGGTCCCGACTGACCCAGCGGGCCCTCTAACCCGCATTGGACCACGCGTTTGGTTCGCCTAGGCTGTGCGGAATGTCGGATTACTACCCCCCGACGCGCCCCACGGTCCGCCAGCTGGCTTTGCTGTGCGTGCTGGCCGGCGTGCTGGTCGCGGGGCTGCTGTTCCCGCTTGCGGGCGGACTCGGGATGGCAAGTAACCACGCCTCCGACCTGGTCACCCAGGGCTCGGCCGACCTCGTCGAGGGCGATGTGCCGCAGGTCTCGACCATGGTGGACTCGGCCGGAAACCCGATCGCCTGGATTTATGTCCAGCGGCGCTGGGAGATCCCCGGCGACAAGATCGCCGACACCATGAAGCTGGCGATCGTGTCGATCGAGGACAAGCGCTTCGCCGCCCACAATGGCGTCGACATCCAGGGCACCCTGACCGGTCTGGCCGGGTTCCTCAAGGGCGGTTCGGACACCCGCGGCGGTTCGACGATCGAACAGCAGTACGTCAAGAACTTCAATCTTCTGGTCAACGCCGAGTCCGATGCGGAGCGTGCCGCGGCGGTCGAGACCACCCCGGCGCGCAAGCTGCGCGAAATCCGGATGGCCCTGGCGCTGGACAAGTCGCTGACCAAGCCGGAGATCCTGACCCGCTACCTCAACCTGGTCCCGTTCGGCAACGGCGCCTACGGAATTCAGTCGGCGTCGCGCACCTACTTCGGAGTTGAAGCCGCCCAACTCAATTGGCAGCAGGCGGCGCTGCTGGCGGGCCTGGTCCAGTCCACCAGCTCGCTGAACCCGTACACCAATCCAAAGGGTGCTCTGGAGCGGCGAAACCTGGTGCTCGACACCATGATCGAAAATCTGCCGGATCAGGCAGACGAGTTGCGCGCCGCCAAGGAACAGCCGTTGGGCGTGCTGCCGCAGCCGGCATCGCTGCCGCAGGGTTGTATCGCGGCCGGCGACCGGGCGTTCTTCTGCGACTACGCCCTGGAGTACCTGGCGCGAGCCGGTATCAGCAAGCAGGACGTGGCCCGCAAGGGCTATCTGATCAAGACGACCCTGGACCCGGTGGTGCAGACCAGCGTCAAGAACGCGATCAACGCGGTCGCCAGTCCCGACCTGGACAGCGTGGCCAGCGTTATGACGGTCATCCGCCCCGGTAAGGAGTCCCACAAGGTTCTGGCGGTCGGGGACAACCGCGGCTACGGACTGAAACTGGAGGCCGGTCAGACCGTCCAGCCGCAGCCCTACACGCTGGTCGGCGACGGGGCCGGATCGGTGTTCAAAATCTTCACCAGCGCCGCCGCCCTCAATGCCGGAATGGGCACCAACGCCCTGCTCGACGTCCCCCCATATTTTGTCGGCAGGGGTCTCGGCGACAGCCAGACCCAGGGCTGCCCGCCGAAGAGTTGGTGCGTGAAGAACGCCGCCGGCTACCGCAGCCCACTGAGCATGACCGACGCGCTGGCGTTATCGCCCAACACCGCGTTCGCCAAGCTGATCGAACAGGTGGGCGTCGGGCCGACGGTCGACATGGCCGTCCGGCTGGGTCTGCGTTCCTACGCCGACCCGGGGACCGCGCGTGACTACGTCAAGAGCGACGAGAGCCTGGCGGACTACATCAAGCGGGAGAACATCGGGTCATTCACCCTCGGGCCGTTCGAGGTCAACGCTCTCGAGCTGTCCAATGTCGCGGCCACGCTCGCCTCCGGCGGTATGTGGTGCCCGCCGAATCCCATTGAGCGCGTGGTCGACCGGCGCGGCAAAGACGTCCCGATCCCGACCGCCAAGTGCGAGCAGGTGGTGCCGGAGGGTCTGGCCAACACTCTGACCAACGCCCTGGCCAAAGACACCACCATGGGCACCGGTGCGGCGGCGGCAGGCTCGGTCGGCTGGGGGCTGCCGATGGCGGGCAAGACCGGCACCACCGAGTCGCACCGATCGTCGGCCTTCCTGGGCTACACCAACCAACTGGCAGCCGCGAGCTACGTGTTCGACGACTCCCCGAAGCCGGCCGCGCTGTGCGCCTACCCGCTGCGCAAGTGCGGCGGCGAGGGCAACCTGTACGGCGGTACCTCGCCCGCGCAGACCTGGTTCCTGGCGATGAGTCCGCTCGCGACCAACTTCGGACCGGTGACCTTGCCGCCGACCGACCCGCGTTACCTCAACGGCGCCCCGCCGGTGAAGGTCCCGGACGTGGTAGGGCTAAACCTCGACGCCGCGAAGAAGCGCCTGCTCGACGCCGGGTTCAAGCTGAACGACAACCCGGCCGAGATCAACAGCACCGCCAAGAAGGGCTCCGTGGTCGGCACCACGCCCGGCGGGATGCTGATGCCCGGGTCGGTCCTCACC
>JAHBAP020000622.1 GCA_018500005.2 Mycobacterium sp.
ATGTCGATGAACTTTCCGACCAGTTCGAGCTTCTTGTCGATCGTCTGCGGATCGTCATCAACCGTTAACGGCGCCAACAGCAACTGGTCTTGCAGGGTGAAGCGAAGGTCGGCGTTGTAATAGATGTATCGAAGCGGGGACTCAGGGTCGAGAGTCCCATTCGACGCAGAAACGATTCGTCCATATTGAGTGCTGTAGAAGTCCATGTCGCGGACGATGAAATTGAAGAAGTCCGAACGATTTTTCAGACCGATCAGCTCATGGTCTCTCCTGAGCCACCGGTGAAACTCCGTGCCGATCTCATCCCAATCCTCGCGGCGCGCGGCCCTTTTGCGTTCCCGGATCTTTGTCGAGTACTGACTACGAAGCCAGTTCTTGAGGAAGTCCGAGTCGGTATCCTCTCCCAGTTCGTTAAGGGTGCGTATGCGGCTCCTCCATACTTCATTCGCCTTGTTTCTGTCGGTGCCGTCGTCGATGTTGGCCAGCAGGTAGCCCTTGAGCATGTCGGCTGGCGTGAGCTTGAGTCCGCGGTCATTCATCGTCTCGAATATCGAATAAGCATCGTCATCTGTGTACGCGGTGATCTGAACGAGCTGGACGCGGTCCTTCAACCAGTCAATGAAGAACGGGAGTGCCTCGTCACGCAGTTCTTCGGGAAACAGCTCGTCAAGTTCTTCGTAGCGAGCGACCAAGGTGTAGACGGACTCGGGAGCGCCCTTTGGCGGGTCGTAGCCGCCTTTGTCGAACAACGACTCCATGCACTCCCTACGGTCGTCGACGTCGAGATTGAAGGACTTCTCACCGAACTTCTCCGAGAAGATCAATTGATCGATGTCGACGGCATCCGGACGGCCTTGTTGCAGCCTGCGCAGGAATGTCAGCAGGAGAGTCAGCGTGGTCATCCGCTGCTGACCGTCGACAATGAATGGCTGACTACCCTTCTGCGAGATGATGATCGAGCCAAGGTAGTACCCCGGATACCGTGCGACATCCTTACGCGCATGTTGGGGATCGTAGAGTTCAGCGAATTTGGCAGTCAGATCATTGACGAGGTCGGTGAGCTGCTTCGACTCCCACTTGTACTCGCGTTGGTAGTAGTCGATCGAATACTTCTTCTTCTCCAGAACCTCCGCGATGGTCTTTGCGACGCCATCGATGCTCCGATCGGTCTCGTTCACTTGCCCTCCCCTTCGATCGCCGTCAGAGTTCCGTTATGACCTTCGGTGTATTCCACGAACGAATTCAAGGTCGCGATCAGCCGCATCTCAACGACCGACTTGGCCCTTGTGTTGAGAAGTTCCTCTGTACAAATGAGATAAGCCAGGCAGCGGGCACGGCTGATGGCAACGTTGAGGCGATTACGGGAGAAAAGAAAGTCCGCGCCGCGGACCATGTCCGATCCGGTCGATGTCGCCATGCTGAACAGCACAACAGCAGCTTCACCGCCCTGGAACTTGTCGACTGTCTCCACCGCGACTCCTCGTGTGCGCGGATCGGCGTTGAGTGCTCCCCTGATTGTTCGCACCTGGTCGTTGTAGGGGGCCACCACAATGAAGTCGTCCACCGTGAGCGGGGCCTGCACGCCGTCCGCGTTTCTCCAAGGAGTTCCAATGAGCTCAATGATCTGTTTGACGACCATCTCTGCCTCCTCGACCGAGGAAGTGGAGTTGCCGTGGTGAGTGGCTCTGAGCCAGCGCAGGCCCGTTCCCGCCACTGTCTTCTGGACAGCGCAGCTGTCATGCCAGGTGAGTCTGCCTTCATAAATCTCGTCAGAGATGAAGCGGCAGATGTCAGGGTGCATGCGGCGGGTCTGCTTGATGAAGACTCCACGATCACTTGACAACGTCACATCCTCCCCGAGGATGTGTTCGAGGACGCTCCGACCGCCGCCGCCAGGATGCACCGCTTGAGTAACCTGCGGAAGCTGCAACGGATCACCGAGCAGGATTAGGTTTCGGGCAGAGGTCGATGCTGCAAGGGCATCGGCGAGTGCGAGTTGGCCAGCTTCGTCGATCAGGAGAACGTCCACCGGGGCTTCGCGCATCTTCTCGTTGGAGAACATCCATGCAGTGCCGGCCACTATGTTCACACCAGGCCGAACCGCAATATCGGCTCCCCCGTTTGCAAATCCGTCGAGCTTGCGGGTTGCGCCTTGCTTGTTGCGCACACCCTTGATCAGCTCGAAGTCACCTTTCTCTTTGAAGATTTCGATCGTCTTGCGTATGACGTTCTCTATGGCTCGATGGCTGAAGGCAGTTATCCCTACACGTTGGCCCGAGAGGACCAAAGCATGAATGATGTGCGCCGCCCTGTAGGTCTTCCCGGTGCCCGGAGGGCCTTGCACGGCGACGAAACTGTGGTCGAGTTGCGTTGCCCACCTCAACATTTGGTCGAGATCATCGGCGAACACACCGCCCGGTAGCACTTGGCCAGTACGGAAGACCGGCAATCGGCGCCTTAATAGTTCGTCGGTCACTCGGTTAGGGGCGTTGTCGTCTAGTAGCCGTGCTGCGAAGTCGAATAGAGCAAGACGTTTCTTCTCGGTTGGGACCCAGCTATGGAGGATCACGGAGGCCGGCAGGTGCGCCGCTTCCTCATTCCGTTCGCTCCACTCGAGATCGACTTCGTTCCCGTCACGATCGAGCCGATCGATCTTCGCACTGATCCATGTGCCGTCCGGCAGCGTATACAGAACGTTTTCGTCCCCGCCGGGAAAGGCGTCGAGAAGCTGTCGTGGAAAGGAAAAGCGCATCGCGGGGTTCTTAAGCTCCTTCCCCTTCTTGCCCATCCGCGGAAATCGGCCGACAGGGGTCAGCGCCGCGATGGCGTCGCGCGACTCCAGCAGGTCGGTGGTGTCCTGCTGGCACTGAGCCAGCTTTGGCATCAGGTAGGCCCACCACTCATTCGTCCAGTAGCCGAGCAGGTCACCGAGCAGGTGCTCGGGGGTTCCCTCGCCAAAGGAGTGAAAGGCCGCGATCTGGTCATCGATGTCCACGAGGACCTCGCTTGGCGCCGCGGGTGGCTGTCGCCATGGAAGGTCGGCCGGGCGTTCACCCACTAACCAGTCGCGTAGCGCGAGTGTCGCGCGTACGTCGTCCTCGTTGTACTTGGCAATCGCCTCTAGGGCAGCTTGATCGCCGTCGGACATGTATTTCTCGTAGCTCACGACAGCGCCAGCGCCCTTGTCGATGTCGTGAGTTCGTTGATAGCCGGTAAGCTTCTCCAGGCACTTTAAGCTGTAGGACTCCGACCCCACTTGGAGCGAGTTTCGTGCGACATCAAAGAGGTCGACGAAGACCTCGGCCTGAATCAGCTTTCCGAGGTCGGCCTCGCCGGCGCCGCGCCTTCTGGTCAGGCTCTGAAGGGCTGTTCGTTCGGTGTGGTTGTAGTGATAAACGTGCATCGCCGGGAAGCGTTCCCGCCGTTCGATTATGTGGGCAATCAGATTTAGAACGGCATCGGTCTCTTGGTGCGGATCGTGTGCCCACCACGACCGGTACTCCCACGCGTCGCTTTCATTCCGTTCGATAAGGCCGAACAGAAAGAACAGGCCGGCATCCGGTTGCCAGAATGGGTGTCCTTCAAAGTCGAGGAAGATATCCCCGGCGTCTGGCGGCGGCAGGAGCTCAAATCCTCTGCCCAACCGCGCATCCTCACCCGGTTCAATCATTGCGTAGGGCAGACGGCTGTCCCCTGCCAGCCGAGCTTCGACTTGCAGAGCCGCTTGCCTCACCAACCAATTCAATCTAGGTTGTCGGATCCCTGACAGTTCACGGTCACACTCGCTCAGCTGCGCGACTCTAAAGATCCCCGCGGCGTCGAGACTGGCTCGTTCTGTGAGCCTGATTCCAGGAATGAAGACTAGCGAATCCTCAGCCCTCCAGTGGCTCTCGCAGGTCGCGTAGAACTCGCAGAACTGGCAGTGGTTGCACTTTTCCGGCTTCGTTGAAGAAGTAGGTCCAGCCTCGATGGCTACCCGTAACTGTCCGCGCAGGCGGCGCCAGTAGGGACGGAAGTCATTGATCCGGAGGGTCTCCCGCCGACCAGAACCCAGCAGAATGTGCATGTGGCTCGGGTCTTGTCCCGTCAGCGCTTTGATCGCGTCCGCATAGAAGCAGAGTTGAAGAACATGTCCGGGTTTGGCATCGACTCGTGTCAGCTTCGCATCGGCCGGCTCGTACGCGACGCGGCCGTCCGGAAGTGTCTTCCGCTCAAGGAAGTCCGCGATGCCGCGCACTCCATCGTGGACGAACGGCATTTGGTAGATGACATCCCAGTGCCCAGCCAGTGGGTTCCCCACTCGTTCGACCCATGAGCTGAATGATTCCCGCAGTGCCCTCTCCGGCACGCGATAGACCGAGCGGCCATTCTGCTCATAGTCTTCGAGGCACCGCTCCTCGTGGATTTCACCTTTTCGTTGCAGGAGCCGCGCGAAGGATCCGAAAACTGGATCAGGCTCTGCGATCTCGCCATCATCGACTTGCGTTCGCAACGTCAGGTAGTGCGCGCAGTCCAACCACGCAGTAATTTTCGACGGAGTGATTGGCCGTTGACTCACGAAAGCCCGTCCAGCGCGTCTCGCAGCATCGTCAGCTAGACCTTGTTAATCATCCGCTCGGGGGCCAGGCATCCCGATATTCGAGTACGTGACGAGAAGCGGACCAGCGTCGAAGTGCCCGAGGTTGCCGAAGGCCCTCTGGGTGTTCAGTGCGCCGTCCCATGCATCGGGCAGATGCTGGAAGTTGGCGGTGACGTTATTGACGCTGGACACGAGTTTCCACCACGCCGCAAAGCCGCCATCCGGTTCGGGCTTCGCCGCTGCAGCCGCACTGGCGGTGGCGCGGACCTGATCGGCCTCAGATTGGTCGAGCGCGGCAAATTCCCATGGACTGCCAATGGTTTGAGCGATCCAGGCGGCCTGACCCGTCAGGTTCTTGCCGCTGTGTTCTGCAATCGCGACCGCTCTGTCTCGTAGCGTGACTGGAACTTCAGCCGCCGTAGTGTCCGGGTTTTCCCATAGGAACAAGACATTCGGCAACGAATCGCCACCGATCAGCAGCTCGAAGGCTTCTTGCTCGATCCCGACCATGTCGGCGCCCGGACCGATCGGACCCACGACACAGTAGAACGGGGCAAAGGGGTGGCGGCGGAAGTGGATGAGGTATTCGGACCCGTCGGGCAGTGCGCAGACCTCGGTGCTAGTGACGGTGGGCCCCATCGGGTTGAACCAGGCCGCCACCGCGACCGTGCGACGGTGCTCAAGCCACAACAGCCGCCGGTCGGCGGGTTGCTCGCCCTCTTCGCGACGTTCAGACACCGCCGCACGTGCCTGCTCGGCGATCGCCGACACGACCTCAGCGGCGCGATCGGCGGGAACAGTGTCGGCGCTGTCCTCGCCGCCCGCCGGCACCTCCCCCCGAGAGAGGAGCCCCAGAACATCACTTAGCGTGGGGGTGAACCCCCCCA
>JAHBAP020000074.1 GCA_018500005.2 Mycobacterium sp.
ACCCCGGAGCAGCGACCGGCACTGCTGGAACGGGCCAAAGGCCTGGCCGCCGACGTCAAGGCCGCCGAGGCCCGCCAGGCCGACGCCGAGGCGGCCTTCACCGCTGCACACCTGGCGATCCCCAACGTCATCATCGACGGGGTGCCGGCCGGCGGCGAGGACGACTACGAGGTGCTCGAGGTTGTCGGCGAGCCGCCCGTCATCGAGAACCCCCGGGACCACCTGGAACTCGGCGAGTCGCTGGGCCTGATCGACATGGAACGAGGTGCCAAGGTCTCCGGGTCGCGGTTCTACTTCCTCACCGGCCACGGTGCGCTGCTGCAACTGGGTCTGCTGCAACTTGCCGTCCGGCTGGCGACCGAGAACGGGTTCACCCTGATGATCCCGCCGGTGTTGGTCCGCCCCGAGGTGATGGGCGGCACCGGCTTCCTCGGCGCCCACGCCGACGAGATCTATCACCTCGAAGCCGACGACCTCTATCTCGTCGGCACCTCCGAAGTGCCGTTGGCCGGTTACCACGCCGACGAGATTCTCGACCTGTCCGACGGAGCGAAGCGCTACGCGGGCTGGTCGTCGTGCTTTCGGCGGGAGGCCGGCAGCTACGGCAAGGACACCCGCGGCATCATCAGGGTGCACCAGTTCGACAAGGTCGAGGCGTTCGTTTACTGCCGGCCCGACGATGCCGAGGCCGAACACCAGCGTCTGCTGGGCTGGCAGCGCCAGATGCTGGAGCTCATCGAGGTGCCCTACCGCGTGATCGACGTCGCCGCCGGCGATCTCGGCTCGTCGGCGGCCCGCAAGTTCGACTGCGAGGCCTGGGTGCCCACCCAGCGGGCCTACCGCGAACTGACCTCGACGTCGAACTGCACCACCTTCCAGGCCCGCCGGCTTGCCACCCGCTACCGCGACGACAACGGCAAGCCCCAGATCGCGGCAACCCTCAACGGGACGCTGGCGACGACGCGGTGGATCGTCGCGATCCTGGAGAATCATCAGCAGTCGGACGGAAGCGTGCGAGTTCCCGCCGCACTGGTTCCGTTCCTGGGGAGGGAAGTGCTGACACCGTGATCGAACTCGAACTGGACGACCTGAAGACTTGGTTCGGTTTCGGGGTGGCCGGTAATTTCGCCGGACATCTCGACCAGGCCGGGGAAGCGGGCGATTTCGTGACGGTGGTGGCCAAGGAGGGTGCGCCCAAGGGCATTTTCCCTTGGTATATACCGGGATTCGATGGCCAACTCGGAGAGTTCCCGCTGTCCCACGACGCCCTTATCGTCCCGAAAGTCGCCGAGGAAGACGGTCCGCTGAACCTTCAGATCGAACCCGAGGTCGGACTGGCCTGCGAGGTGGTGTGGCGTGGCGACATCGTCTCCAGCCTGCGTCCGTTCGCACTCGGGGCGTTCAACGACTGTTCGATCCGTCGGCCGAACGCCAAGAAGATCAGCGAGAAGAAGAACTGGGGACCGGCCTCCAAAGGCGTCGCCTACGAGTTCTTCGAGGCACACGACCTCACCCCGGATGGCCCCACCGCCACGTTGCGCCTGCTGTGCCACCTGCGCACCGCCGATGGGAAACACCACGAGTACGGAGTCGACAGCCCACTGCTGGGCTACTCCTATTACGGCGAGGTACTGCTGGACTGGATCGCCGAACGACTGGCCAACCAGAAGGGTTCGCCGGAAACCCCGTTGGAGGACGTCGGGGCACAGCTGGTCGCCGCCGGCCATCCCAGCCACGTGCTGATCGGCATCGGGGCCACCCGCTACACCAGTTACGGAGAGAGCACGTTCCTCAAGCCCGGCGACGAGGGCATCGTGCGGGTCTATGACACTGCCGGAGAGGACTTTTCCGAATTGCGCCAGTTGGTCTGGGAGCCCTAGACGGTTCGGTGGCTCGCCAGTAGTTCCTCGAAGATCGCGAGGAACTCGTCGGGATGCTCGGGCGTGAACGCCGGACTGGGCCAGGTTCCCGGGACGTCGAGGGTGATCAGCGTCGAGCGAATCGGCCGCTGCACATCCAGGGGTAGCCAGCGTCGCAAATCCGAACTGCCCCAGATGCGGAACCGCTGTAGCAGCAGCCCCAACGGTTCGGCCTGATAGCCCCTGATGACGCGCAGTGGAATCACTTTGGCTGTGCCGGAAGGGAAGTGATAGCGCCGCAACGTCAACGCGCGCCGGTCGAGTTGGACTTGACCGTCGTCGTAGTACTGCCGCGGCGGCCGGCTCACAGCTTGGAGCAGCGCAGGGGATGGCCCTTACTGGTCAGGCACTTCCCGGTCTTGAGATCCCAGTCCCAGCCGTGCAGGTTGCAGGTCAGCTTGTCGCCCTCCACCACGCCGAACTTGGACAGGTCGGCCTTCAGGTGTGGGCAGCGACGCTGAATCTCCCAGCCGTCCAGCGTGATCGTCGAGGTGTCGTCATGCGCCTCGGCGAACCACCCGTCGGCGTAAGCGATCCGCTCATCGGTGAGGCATTTGAAGAAGGTGTAGAGGTACTCGTTGTAACCGCCGACTCGCCAGGCCTTGAACCGGGTGGACAGGAAGATGGTGTTCACCCAGTCAGGTTCGTTGTCCCGCAGCACCGTTCGCACCAACTCCGGGGCGATCTCGAAGCCGTACCGGAACTTCTCGTCCGCGATCGGCTCGCGCACAGTGCGTTTCGGGAAGTCCAGCACCACAGTCTCGGGCCCCATCTTCAGTTCGACGGGATAGCCGATGCCATCGCAGATCTGGTCGCTCTGCAGCATGAAAGGCTCGAATCGGGCGCGCAACGACTCCAGCAGGGGTTCCCCGGTGGCCGGCGCCCAACCGGCTTTCTCGGCGGCCAGCACCGGGGCCATCCGCTCGGCGTATTCGGCGATGTAGTCGGCCTTGCCGGTGGTGAAGATCTTCTCCACCTCGGCATCCGGCATTGGGTGGGTCAGCGAAATCAGTTGCGACCCTTGGAAATCCGCCACCGAACCCGGGATCATCAGCAGCCCCCCATTGTGGCCGTTGATGCGCATCTGCTCGAGGAACACCATCTGGTCGGGAAAGATGTTGCCCGGATCGCCGTGGTCGTCGTTGAGGAAACGCAACTCCGGATCCAGGAAGCACGGCGGGCCGGCGGAGGGGATCACCCAGGTGGCGCCTACGTCGGCGATGTACTGCCGGCAGCGGTCCATACCGCGTTGGCGCTTCTGGGTCGCGAAGGCCTCTTTCGCCCGCTCCGGCATGTCATAGACCATCGGGTACCAGATCGCCCCGGAGTACTGGGGCATGTGTACATCGATGTGGTCGAACGCGCCGAGCATGTCCACACCCAGCGGCCGGGAGTCGTTCATGTTGAACACCGTGGTGGTGCCGTCGGAGATGACGATCCCCGAGTCGCCGATCGGGCCGTCGGCCGGTGCCCGCAGGGCGACGATCATCACGTCCAGATCGCCCTTGGGACCGCTGATCCGATGTTTGACCGAGTCCTCGGTCTCGAAGAACCGCTGGAAGCCCAGCTTCTGCAGCTCCCGCTTCAAGTCGGGTACCGGGAAGTCCGGGAGCAGCACCACCGCGTCCTTGTTGACGTGCTCGGCGAGCAGTCTCGCGTCGAAGTGGTCCAGGTGCAGATGAGAGATGTACAGGTAGTCGCAAGCGCCGAGGGCGTCCCAGTCCAGGCCGCTGTTGTCGGGAAAGACGAACCACGAACCGAAATAGGCGGGGTTGAGCCATGGGTCGCAGAGGACGCTGCCGGCCTGGGTATCTATCCGGAACCCCGCGTGCCCGATGCTGGTGACCTGCATGAATCCCCTTCCCGAGAGTGACGCAGACGCCCATGAGCTTAGCCGCCTGCCGGTAGGGTGGATTGGGTGGAACCGGCATATGGAAGTGTCATCGCGGCCGTCCGATTGCTCTGGCGCACGCAGGGACTGAAGATCACCATCACCGGGATGGAGAACTTGCCCGCGACCGGCGGCGCGGTGGTGGCCATCAACCACACCGGCTACCTCGACTTCACCTTCGCCGGCCTGCCGTTCTACCGGAACCGCCCGCGCCGCTTGGTGCGGTTCATGGCTAAGCAGGAAGTGTTCGACCACAAGGTGACCGGGCCGATCATGCGGGCTCTGCGGCATATCCCGGTCGACCGGGCCAGCGGCGGCGACTCGTTCGACGCGGCGGTCCAGAGCCTCAAAGCCGGTGAACTCGTCGGGGTGTACCCGGAGGCGACGATCAGTCGCAGTTTCGAACTCAAGGAGTTCAAGTCCGGCGCAGCGCGGATGGCCATCGCCGCCGACGTGCCGATCATCCCGCACATCGTCTGGGGCGCCCAGCGCATCTGGACCAAGGACCACCCGAAGAAGATGGGGCGACCAAAGGTGCCGTTCCGCATCGCCGGCGGCGAGCCGATCCAGCCGACGCTGCCGCCGACGGAATTGACCGCGTTGCTGCGTGCCCGGATGCAGGATCTGCTCGAGCACGTCCAGGACGCTTACGGCCCGTATCCGGCAGGGGAGTTCTGGGTGCCGCACCGACTGGGCGGCGGGGCGCCGACGCTCGCTCAGGCCGCCGAACTCGAGTCCGCCGAACTCGCCGCCCGGGCGGCGAAGCGCCAGAAGGAGCTCGGCCAATAGATGGAACCGGTCTATCGCGGTATCGAGATCGCGGCGGCGATGGCCGCTCGGGCGCTCGGCACCAAGATCACCTACCAGGGGCTGGAGAACATCCCCGCCCACGGCGGTGCGGTGGTCGCGATGAACCACATTAGCTATCTGGACTACCTGCCCGCCGGACTGGCCAGCCGTCAGCGTCACCGTCGTATCCGGTACATGCTCAAGGCGGAGGCGCTGGAACACGGGACGGTCGACTGGATCATCAAGCACACCGACTGCATCCCGGTGGACCGCTCCGCCGGGGCCGGCGCCTATGCCGAAGCGGTGCGCCGCCTCCGGCGCGGCCAGTTGGTCGGGGTGTTCCCGGAAGCGACCATCAGCCGCAGCTTCGAGCTCAAGGAGTTCAAGTCCGGCGCCGTTCGGATGGCGCTCGAGGCGCAGGCGCCGATCATCCCGCTCATCCTTTGGGGATCGCAGCGGATGTGGACGAAGGACCATCCGAAAGCATTCGGCCGCAGGAGGATTCCCTGGATCATCCGAGCGGGAGCGCCGTTGCAGCCGGTCGGGACCGCTGCCGAGCTCGATGCCGCATTGCGGGCTTCGATGACCAATATCCTGCATCAGGTCCAGGAGCAGTACCCGCATCCACCCGGCGCCTGGTGGGTTCCGCATCGGCTCGGCGGCAGCGCCCCGACGCCGGCCGAGGCCACCCGACTCGACCAGGAAGAACTGGCTGAGCGTGCCCGCCGGCGGGCCGAGTCCGCCTGATCTTGCCGGCACTGATCGCAAGCGGCGTCGCCGG
>JAHBAP020000124.1 GCA_018500005.2 Mycobacterium sp.
GCGACTGTGCACGCGGCGTAACTCCCTCCTGAATTCCGGGCCACTTGACCGCTGGTCAAGTGGCCCGATAGGGCCCCGTCGACACAACATGCTGTGTCGAGGAATGGAGATCAGTCCCATATTTTGTGTTCCCAACGGCGTGTCGTGACCTGATCGTCGGTCCGGTGCCCGATCCTGAAGTCACCTGACGCCCCACCTCCGGCGTCGGGATGGCGACGTTGGCCGACGACGATAACCGAAATCGGCACGCAGAGAGAGGAATTCGCCGATTAAACACACGCCAAACGAGTGCTGGGTGGGCGCCTGCAAGCACCCACCCAGCCAATTCCGACGGCAGCAACCGTCGAAAACATCCGATCAGCGCGGCAAAGCACAGAAGAGACTTTTGGATGGTAACCCGCCACCCCCGTCTCCGTAGTAATGAAGGCCTCATAGACGAGGTTCTCCGGATGCTCGTCATGGGCATGCCACCGTGGTTCCCGCTCGGGGCCGAGGTCGTTACCGACTATCAGATCCCGGTCTTGCCCCTCGTCCCAGTTGGCGACCTGCCGACAGAGATGCTGGCCTTCGACAAGATCGGAAAGGCGACCGAACGCCGGCTTGTACTCGCGAACTTCTACGTCGACGAGAGGAAATTGCGCCGATTGATCCGAAATCCGGAGCGGTTCATCTACCAGTTCGAAGGGCTCTGGGGGATCACGTCTCCAGATTTCTCAATCTGGGATGAGGCGCCGCCGCAATTTCGTGTTATGGCGACGTGGCTCAACCGGGCGCTCGGCCGACTCTTCGCCGACCATGGGGTTCGGGTGGTGCCGAACCTGAGATGGTGTGATCACCGCGATTACGACCATTGCTTCGCAGGAGTCGAGCCGGGTTCGGTGGTCGCAATTTCTACCCACGGGCTATGGCGAGTGGGGAAGCTCCGCCATGGCTTCATCCGGGGCCTCTCCGAGATGGTCGATCGGCTCGCCCCGCCGGTAGTAATCCTCCACGGGACCGATCACCGCCACATTCGTCAGGCATTGGGTCCAGATGTCGAGGTCGTGCATTATCTGCCCGACCGGTCTCGCGTCAGGAAGGCTGCCTGACGTGGGACCGCGAATTGGTGGTGGAGCAAATGTGCGGGCCCGCAATGCAATCAAAGCGAGCATCGACCGACTGGCCGATCATTTCCCGATTTCTCCGGGCGGGTACTTCGGCGAACCTGGGAAGAGCAGCAAGGTTCGAACGATCGCCTCTGCGGACCCGTACGCCACGGCGGAAAGGTTCTGGCGGCTCCTCAAGGGAAATCTGAAAGAGGTGCGAACCGCGAACGGGAATGGTTCGCGGGTCGACTTTCCTGATCTTTCTGTCGCCGTGTATCGGCGGATCACGAGCACGAAGGGTAGTCCCGCCGTGACGCTCACCATAAAAACCAGCGGGTTAGGCGTAACCGGTTACCAGCGAATCCATTTCATTAAGAAGGGTGTCGACAAATGACATTCATCGCCAAGTTTCACCTCACTGAGGGTTCCCTCGCGGCTTTGCGGTCGCTCAAGGGAAAGCGCTGGCGACTAGCGACTGGTAAGCCCGCACCGGAAAAGCCGGGCCATCACTTCTCATGGGACAACGTCATCGTCGCGACCGACGCCGGCGAAGTTCGCATTCACACCGAATTGGTGGAGAGCGATTTTGAAGGCTACTCCGAAGAGTACGGCCAATTGTCAGTGCACAGGGACTCTGAAGGACTGGACAAAGCTCAACGGGAGGGACGTGTCTATTTCCAACACGCGGGTGAGCAGATCACTGAGGTCTACGTGGTGCGGACCATGATCAGTCAGACAATGCACGGCGAGCCGACTTGGACCTACAGCAGCGATTGCGGCGTGATCTTCCGCTTCACCGAAGGTGCTGCCGCAGTCTGCAAGATCGGTCACCATACCGATGCGCTTGACGTGTTCTTCGCCGATTCCGTCGAGGCGCTAGAGATCGACTACGGCTTCGATGAATGGGACGTGGCCAACGAGTTGGGAGAAGATTACGAGTGTTCCCACGAGCTGATTTTGATCGAATGATCGGCTATGGCAGGGAAGTCGGCCTACTGGCGGACCTCCTTGTTGCTGATCATGTCGAGCGCTAGGACCGCCCGCTCCGTCATTGACGGTGATCTCGTCGATATCGTGAACGGATTCGGTGAGATGCTCAGCGGCGAGGTCAGCCTGTCTGTTCGCCAGTGGTGGTTCTAGATAGTGCCGCGAATGAGTTCTGCCGCTTCTGTCATGTTGTATCGCGTGACGAGCTGGTCAACGAACTGTTCGACGGTCAGTGGCGGAGTAATGAACCGGGCCAACATGGTCGTTACGGCATGCCGTGCCACAGCAGGCGAGACGGACACGGTGTCTGCGGCGAATTGGGCGGGAGATATGACTCGAAGCGGTGCGGGAATGCGTTGCGCAGGAAAGTCTTTGAGATTGCTAGTAACGATGACCTGCGCCCCGCCGACGAGTGCGGCGGCCACTACGTGTTCGTCATCTGGATCCGGAAGTCCGAACGTTCCGTCGAGAGGTTCCCAGTTGTCAACGCGCGAGTCGTCGAAAGCTGTTGACATTCGGTCGATAAGACGCCGCGATTGTCTCGCGGCTTCGTCTGGGTCGCAGCCGCGGTCAATGAGTTTTCGAGCCTCGTGGAACTGCAGTTCGTCGAGGATGGCCGATGACCACAGTGGGCGGTAAAGGCCTTCGATCGCGAGGGAGAGCAGAAAGTCGCGCTGCAGACTGGGCCATAACACCGAAGTGTCCAGCAGGGCTGCGAACACTGTTTCGGTTAGCCTGCAGCGCTTGCAGCGCGGCGCTGCTCGGCGACGATTCGACGTGCCTCGCGAAGCTGTCGTCGGACGGTCTCGGGGTCGTCGTCGGCATCGACCTCGATCGCGTTGGCTGCCAAGGCTTCGTACTGGCGGGTGCGGCGTTCTTCGCGGTAGGCGAGGATGTCATCGAGCAGAAGGCGATGCCGATTTCCGATCCGCTCCGCCGGCAACGCTCCGGTGGTAATCAGGCGCACCACCGTGGGCCGGCTCACCCCAAGAAGATCGGCGGCCTGCTGAGTGGTGAGTTTCATCGACTGCGGAGCGATGGTCACAGCCTTGCCTGCGTGAAGCGCCGCTACCACCTTTGTTAACGCTTGATGCACCGGCCGGGGCAACTCGATCCGATCGTGCGCTTCGGCTCCCACGAGGGCATAACCTGGCGACGCTACGGTGCCGCGGAGGCGCTCGTGGGCCGCCAAGAACCCGACTACCGAGGCAAGTTCCTCGGGATCCTCGGGGATGAACGTCGTCGTCTCGCTGGCTTCTGCAGTCATATCGACCCCTTTTCGAACTATACGAAAACTGTTTCGCAACGTTCGAATAGTACCTCTTACGGGTGACAAGAGACTAGGTGTTGCCTGGGACCAATTTGGGACCACACTTTCTGTGCGCTCCTGAACGAACTGCACGTTCATGCCCGATCCGCGGACTTCGAATAACGCGCATACCGGGAGTGGGCAGGCACAACGCACCAACCCCATTTCCTGGGGGTCAAGTGGTCGCAGGTTCAAATCCTGTCAGCCCGACCAAAAAACCGGCTCTGATCAGCGGTTTTCGCTTTATCTGTTTGCTGCCGGTTCGGTCGTCCAGGTCGGTGTTGGGACCAACCCGGGTCCCACGGGCCGGCTAGGACGGTATGGAACAGGGGCTCCTGCAACATTCGGTGCCCGATGTGCCTGCCAATGCATGTGGGATGCGACCGTGCACGCGCCGTAACTCTCCCTGAATCCAGGGCCACTTGACAGCTGGTCAATTGCACTCCGTGCGGCTGGCAACCCCCGGGCGCGAGGGATTCGTTCAGGCGCCATTGCGAAGCAGGACCCGGGAATTTGTCAGAGTGCCCTATTTGTCTGATGCGATGCACACCAACAAGTCGCGCGCCTCCGAAGTCCTGGGCGACTTGCTGGACGACTTCCGTTCCAGTTGACGCTTTGATTGGATATTGCGCTCGGTGAGGGCCGGTGTTCCGTTGTTGGGTGAGCCACTGTTCCGGTGGTTGTTGAGCCGGTCTTCCGGGGGTTGGCCGTGGAGCCTTGGCCGCTTGGCGGGACCGGGGGCCCGGTCCCGCCAGGCGGTTTGTCTCAGTTGAGGTCGCTGAAGTGTTTGCGTAGTGATTCGTCGCAGTTCAGCACGGTGGCGTGGGCGTTGGTGGTGATGCGGTCGATGATCGCGTCGGCGAGGATCTTCTCTTCCATTCGGTCGTGCCATTGCCCGGGCGGTAGTTGGGTGCAGTAGATCGTGGAGGCGGCTTTGTGACGCCGGTCTATCAGGGTGTGCAGTTGCTGGATCTGCGGGCGGCTCGGGGTGGTGAGGAACCAGTCATCGATGATCAGCAGTTCCACTTTGACGAGGGTGTCGAGGCAGCGTTTGCGGTCTCCGGTGCGTTCGGCGATGGTGAGCCGGTCGAACAGTTCGGCTGCTGGGAGGTAGAGCACGCTGCGGTACTGCTGGCAGGCTTTGTTGCCCAGCGCGCAGGCGACGTAGGTTTTCCCTGCCCCGGTGGGTCCTTGCAAGACGATGTCTTGGCGGTTTTGCAGGTAGTTGCCGACAGCCAGTCGGGCGATCAACTCGGTGTCTACCTTGCGTCCTGCCATGGCTTTGATGTCGGCGATGTCAGCGCCGGGTTGGGCCAGCCCAGCGCGGCTGCGTAGCCGGTGGAGTTTGCTGTTGCGGCGGCGTTCGTATTCCCAGTCCACGGCCATCTTGACCATGTCCGGGCCGCTGGGCTGCCCGGCGCTGGGCGCTGCGGCGAGGTTTTCGAAGTATTCGGCCATCCCGGATAGGCGCATCGCTTTGAGCCGGTCGAGGGTCTGCACGTCGATCATGACCGCACCTCGCCAGCAGTCGTGCCGGTGGTGTTGTAGTAGTCCGCGCCGCGGACGAACCCGGCATCGCCGAGGGATCCCGCCGGTGGCGGGTCGGCGGGTTCCCAACTGGCCCAGAGTTTCTTGATCAGCGTGTAGGACCTGTCTCTTATACACATCT
>JAHBAP020000402.1 GCA_018500005.2 Mycobacterium sp.
GCGGGCGACCCGACCGGTGGCATGGGCGGTATGGACTTCTAAGTCCCCCAACAAAAAGCCCGGCTCGCTTGGCGAGCCGGGCTTTTTGTTTTGCCGGCCCGCCGCGCCACTCCTAGGCCCTCCCGGCCAGTGTGCGGTTTCATACCCGACACACCGCGGTCAGCGGATAGGGATGCACTTTCACCGGCGGGCCTGTGCATGAGCGAAATCCCAGGGTGGCGTAGTACTGCCATCCTCCAGTCGTGCACACCATCTGCGGACCCTTTCTGGCGACAGAGGCGCTGTCGGCCGGGCTCTTGACGTTCCGCGAACTCCGGCGATTCCACGCCGGCGTCTATCCCGGTGTATGGGCCCCGAGGGGCGTTGATCTGTCGCCGGTCGATCGAGGGCGGGCCGCCTGGCTGTGGTCCGGCCGCCGGGGTGTTCTCGCGGGGCTGTCCGCCGCCGTTGCGCTGGGCTCCAAGTGGATCGAACCCGGAGCACCTGCCGAGTTGGTGCACACCAATCGTCGGCCGCCGCGCTTGATCGTCGTCCGCTCCGACACGCTGCTGACCGGCGAGGTGCAGTCGGTGGCCGATCTGCCGGTGACGACGCCGGCCCGGACCGCCTTCGATCTCGGCCGGCGGCTTGATGGGACGTCGGCCGTGCAGCGTATCGACGCCCTGATGAATGCCACCGATATGAAGGTGGAAGCGGTCTTGGAAGTTGCCGCCGGCCACCGCGGCGTCCGCGGACTGGCGAAACTCCGCGCGGTGCTGGATCTGGTCGACGGTGGCGCCGAGTCGCCTTATGAGACGCTGACCCGGCTGTTGTTGGTGCGCAACGGCTTTCCTCGTCCGCAGACCCAGATCCGTGTCGCTGACAGGTATGGATTCGTGGTCGCGCGGCTGGATATGGGCTGGCCGGAGTACCGGGTAGGGGTGGACTTCGACGGCGTGCACCACTGGATGGATCCGAAGCAACGGGACTCCGATATCGAACGCTATTCGCTGCTTCCCGAGCTGGGCTGGGCGGACATCCGGGTGAGCGCCGGGATGGTGCACAACAGGCCGAGGCTGGTGCTGGACCGTGTCGGGGCCGCCCTGCTGGCTCGCGGGTGCCCGCGGACGTGGTGAGCAGGCTGACTGTGCGACCTCATCCGCTGCCCGCGGCGTGTTGCGGATGAAACCGCACTGCCAGCCGGCGATGGGGTCCTAGCCGGTGGGGGAGGGGCGTCGGCCACGGATCAGCCGTCCAGGCCGGGCCGCCGTTGGCACGCCGTTCTCCGCGATCACCTCACCGGAGACGATCGTCGCGACATACCCGTCGGCGGTCTGATCCAGTCGCCGCCCGCCGGCAGGCAGGTCGTAGGTGATCACCGGCTTGTGCAGGGTCAGTCCGGCGTGGTCGATCACGTTCAGGTCGGCCTTGTAGCCGACGGCGATCCGGCCGCGGTCGCGCAGGCCGGCCACCCTTGCCGGCACCGAGGTCAACTGGCGCACCGCTTCGGCGACGCCGAATCGGCCGGAGGCGCGATCGCGCGCCCAGTGCGCCAGGACAAAGGTGGGATAGCTTGCGTCACAGATCATTCCGTAGTGCGCGCCGCCGTCGCCCAGTCCCAAGACCACGTCGTCGCGGCGGATGAGCTGACCCACGGTGTCCAGCGAATTGTTCTCGAAGTTGGCCAATGCCACCAGCATCATCGCCTGCCCGTCGTCGTCGAGCAGTCGGTCGTAGGCCTCCTCGAGCGGGCTGACTCCGCGGGCGCGGGCCCTCGCCAGGATGCTGTCCTGGGGCCCCGGCTCGTAGTTGGCCGGTTCGGTTAGTGGGAACATCCACTGCCAGGACTGGGCGAAGTACATGAACGGGTGGCCCTCGCCTGGCTTATCGGCCAGGATGCGTTCCCGCACCTCGGGTTTGCGCATCTCCGCCACCCGCTGGGCCAGCGGCAGTTCGGCGATCTCCTGGTAGCTGGGGTACAGCACGAACGGATTTGCGGTCAGTTCCAGGCCGATGACCAACCCGATCGGCCGGGCGAAGACCTGCGCGGTGATGTCGGCGCCGGCCGCGTTGAACTTCTCGACCAGGTGCACTGCGCCCGGCCAGATCGGCTCACCGGAGTTGCCGGTGGTCAGCGTGAAGGTCACCGGCACGCCGACGTCGGTGGCGGCCTCGAACACCTCCTGCAGCACACCCTCATAGCCCCCGGCGGCGATATCGGGGATGAACTGAAACAGCCCGCCGCCGGCGTCTGCCACTCCACCCACGATCGCCGAGATCTCGTCGTAGGCGGCGTCATAGCTCGGAATCGGCGCGCCGCTGCCAGTCTTGTGGAACGCGAACCGCGATGACGAAACCCCGAGCGCACCAACTTCGATCGCCTCCGCGGCCAGTTTGCGCATCAACGCCAGATCCTCCGGCGTCGCCGGTTCGCGGTCGGCGCCGCGCTGGCCCATCACATAGACCCGCAATGGTGAATGCGGCAGGTATGCCGCCACGTCGATATCGCGTCGCCGCGACTCCACGGCGTCGAGGTACTGCGGGAAGGTCTCCCAGTTCCAGGGCAGTCCGTCGGTCATCACCACGCCGGGGATGTCCTCCACCCCGGCCATGACGTCGACGAGGACATCGTGGTCCGCCGGGCGGCAGGGCGCGAAGCCGACGCCGCAGTTGCCCATCAGTGCGGTGGTGACGCCGTGCGAGGACGACGGTGTCATCCGGTCCGACCAGACCGACTGGCCGTCGTAGTGGGTGTGCAGATCGACGAAGCCCGGCGTGACGAGAAGTCCCGTCGCGTCGATTTCCCTGGCACCCGCACCCGTGATGGCGCCCACCGCGGCGATCACGCCATCGGCTACGGCGACGTCGCCGGAAAACGGCTCTCCGCCGAGTCCGTCGACGATGGTGCCGTTGCGGATGACCAGGTCATAGCTCATGAATCGAGGTTAGTCCCGTAGCGTCGAACTATGACCGCAGCAGCCCGGGAAATCCTGCGCGACTCCTTCAACCGACTCGTTGAGCACGTCGACGGCCTCACCGAGGATTTGAGTGACGAGGTTTCGTTCTTCCGGCCGGCCCCCGACGCGAACAGCATCGCCTGGCTGATCTGGCATAGCGCCCGTATCACCGATGCCCAGTTGTCTCATATCGCCGGTATCGAACAGGTGTGGTTCAGGGGCGGGTGGGTGGACCGCTTCGCCCTGTATCTTCGGGGGGAGGGTCAGGGCTCCGGCCCCCCCCCGGAAGGGGCCGCCGGGGTGGGTGCGCCCGCCGATCTGCTCGCCGGCTACTACCATGCGGTGCACAGGATGACTCTGGAGTACGTCGCCGGAGTCACCTCCGAGGAACTCGCCCGAATCGTCGATGAGAACTGGAACCCGCCCGTGACCGCGAGTGTGCGATTGGTCAGCATCATCGACGACTGCGCCCAGCATCTGGGCCAGGCGGCCTACATACGGGGGATCGCCAGCTGATCGACAGGGCGCTTCTCGGCTGGCCGCTCCTCGGTATGCCGCTGATGGTGTTGCTCGGCCTCGGTGTTCGCGGTGGCGCGACGCCGATGGACGCGTGGCTGCAGCAGACCCAGGGGGGACCTCTTCGGGGTCCGCTGAGCTCACTGCTGGTCTTCACCGACTACCGCACCGCCCAGGCCTTGTTGATCGGCGCGGTCGCGGTGTCGCTGTATCGGCGGCTGTGGGCTCTGGTGCCGATGATCGTGGCCGTCCCCATGATCGGGTTGGCGGCCAGTTCGGTGCTCAAACCTTTGTTCGGCCGGATGAAGGAGCAGGGTCTGGCCTATCCGAGTGGGCACACCACGGTGATGGTGGTGGTACTCGGCATGGTGATCCTGGCGGCCGGGGCGCGACGCTGGCTGGTCTGGGCAGCCGTCGCCTTCGCGGCGCTGGGAGTACTCGGCCAGTCGGTGACCTATCACTACTTCACCGACGGGGTTGGTGCCGTGCTGTTGGGTACCTCGCTGGTCTGTCTGGCCGCTGCAGCGCTGCGATGGGCACGCCGCCGCGCCCGTTGGCTGAGACTGCGGCTGTGAACTTCTTACGGACCACCGCCACGGTTGTGCTGTGGCTGCTCACGACACTGCTTCTGGCGCTTGCACTTCCGGCGCTGTGGACCCAGCAACACCTCGTCGACCGCGACGGCTATGCCGCGCTCGCGCAGCGGGCGGCGACCGATACCGAACTGCAATCGGCAATGGCAGCCGAGCTGACCGCGCAGGTGGGCCGGCTTGGCGGCTCCGATTCGACGGTGGTCAGCGGGATCGCCCGCGCCTATACCGCGAGTTCTTCATTCCCAGGGCAATTCGCCCAGGCAAACGCCTTCGCCCATCGCTGGCTGTTCACCGACACCGTCGGCTCCAGCGTCGATTCCCAGGGCCGATGGGTGATCGACTTCGCTCCGATGCTCTCCGATCCGGCGTTCGCTCAGACGTTGCGCGATTACAACATCACCGTGCCGTCCTCGGTGCCGATTCCTTTGACCGACAACGCACCCTCGGTCCTGCGACCGGGGGCTTTGCACCGCATCGAGTCGTGGGGACCATGGGTGAGTTGGGGACTGGCCGTGCTGACAGCAGGATCCGCAGTGCTCACCCTGCTGGCCTCCCGCAGACGTGGGAGGGCCCTCGCCGCGCTGGGCGCCGCGGGGCTGCTGGTAGGTGGAGCTGGTTGGGCTGCAATCGAATTGGCGCAGCCGCATCTACAGTCGGCACTCGATCAGACGTCGGGAAGTGTGCGCAGGGTTGCCGATGTGATGGCTGCAACCGCCCGGGACAGCATGCATGAATGGCTGAATGTCACGATGATCGGCGGTGCCGGCCTGGTGGTTGTCGGGGTGATCGTGAGCCTGCTCGCGGGTTTGGCTCAGTCGCCGTCGCGACGCGCGGATCGCCGGTCGAACATTCCAGACGAGTAGACGCGGCCGCCGATCTTGACGTGACCGGTGTAGCGGCCGGCGGTCGTGAACATGGCCAGGGCGAGCATGGTGGCCACGAACAGTCCGCCCCGCCAGTTCGGCAGTTGCGACAGGAACAAGAGAGTAGCGCCGACCGCGGTGCCACCCCAGTAGCAGCGGCGTTGTACCGACTCCTGCGGCAGGGTCGATGAACTCCCGAGCGGAAGCATGCCGAACAGGGCGCCGCCGGCGAAGGCAACTATTGAGGCGATCACCAGGATCTTCTGCATCGTCATCCACACTTTCCGCCAGTGACGACAGTCCGGTCCCAATGACTTCCGATCCCGCCGCCGATCTCCGAACCGGCTTCGCTGCCGAGGAATGACGCCGCCACGATGATCGCCGCAGACGTCCAAGGGCCGGCGAGCGAACCCGCTACCGCCGCCGCACCCCAGCCCGC
>JAHBAP020000405.1 GCA_018500005.2 Mycobacterium sp.
ATCGTGATGGGCGTCAACGACGACAAGTACGACGGCAGCCAGAACGTCATCTCCAACGCGTCGTGCACCACCAACTGCCTTGGGCCGCTTGCGAAGGTCGTCAACGACGAGTTCGGCATCGTGCAGGGTCTGATGACGACGGTGCACGCCTACACCCAGGACCAGAACCTTCAGGATGCCCCGCACAAGGACTTGCGCCGGGCCCGCGCCGCAGCGCTGAACATCGTTCCCACCTCGACCGGTGCAGCCAAGGCCATCGGACTGGTGCTGCCCGAGCTCAAGGGCAAGCTGGACGGGTACGCGTTGCGGGTGCCGATCCCCACCGGTTCGGTCACCGACCTCACCGTCGAACTCAAGAAGGAAGCCAGCGTCGAAGAGATCAACGCCGCGGTCAAGTCAGCCGCCGAAGGCAAGATGCGCGGCATCCTGAAGTACTACGACGCACCGATCGTCTCCAGCGATATCGTCACCGACCCGCACAGCTCGATCTTCGACTCCGGGCTCACCAAGGTGATCGGCAACCAGGCCAAGGTGGTGTCCTGGTACGACAACGAGTGGGGTTACTCCAACCGCCTGGTCGATCTCATCGCCCTGGTCGGCAAGTCCCTGTAGCCGTGGCGGTCAAGAACCTCGCCGATCTGCTCGCCGAGGGTGTTGAAGGTCGCGGCGTCCTGGTGCGCTGCGACCTCAACGTCCCCCTCGACGCCAACGGCAACGTCACCGACACCGGTCGCATCGACGCCTCGGTGCCAACCCTCAAGGCGCTGTCCGACGCCGGTGCGAAGGTCGTCGTCACTGCACACCTGGGCCGTCCTAAGGGCGGCCCGGACCCCAAGTTCTCCCTGGCCCCGGTCGCACGAGTGCTCGGTGAGAAGTTGGGTCGGCACGTGCAGTTGGCTGGTGACGTGGTCGGCACCGATGCACTGGCCCGGGCGGAGGGCCTGACCGACGGTGACGTGCTGCTGCTGGAGAACATCCGTTTCGATCCGCGGGAGACCAGCAAGGACGATGCGGAGCGGGCAGCCCTGGCCAAGGGTCTTGTCGAACTCGTCGGGGACGACGGTGCTTTCGTGTCCGACGGCTTCGGTGTGGTGCACCGCAAGCAGGCTTCCGTCTACGACGTGGCCGAATTGCTGCCCCGCTACGCAGGCACCCTGGTCGCCGCCGAGGTCAAGGTCCTCGAACAACTGGCCAAAGCGGGCGAGCGGCCCTACGCGGTGGTGCTCGGCGGATCGAAGGTCTCCGACAAGCTCGCCGTCATCGAGAACCTCGCCGGCAAGGCCGACAGCCTGGTCATCGGCGGCGGCATGTGCTTCACCTTCCTCGCCGCCCAGGGCATCTCGGTGGGAACATCGCTGCTCGAGGAGGGCATGGTCGACACCTGCCGTCGACTGCTCGAGGAGTACGGTGACGTGATCCACCTGCCGGTGGACGTCGTCGTGGCCGCCGAGTTCAAAGCCGATTCGCCGCCGGAAACCGTTGCGGTGCAGGATATTCCGGCCGACAAGATGGGTCTGGACATCGGGCCGAAGTCGGTGCACCGATTTACCGCCCTGTTGTCCAACGCCCGCACCATCTTCTGGAACGGGCCGATGGGTGTATTCGAGTTCCCGGCCTTCTCCGCCGGCACCAAGGGGGTGGCCGAGGCCATCATCGCGGCCACCGGCAAGGGCGCCTTCAGCGTGGTGGGCGGCGGCGACTCGGCCGCCGCCGTGCGCCGACTCGGACTGCGTGAGGACGGTTTCTCGCACATCTCCACCGGTGGCGGCGCTTCGCTGGAATTCCTCGAGGGCAAGACGCTCCCGGGGATCGAGATCCTGAACTGAAAGGCCCACCACCGTGTCCCGTAAACCGCTGATCGCGGGTAACTGGAAGATGAACCTCAACCACTTCGAGGCCATCGCCTTGGTGCAGAAGATCGCCTTCGCACTTCCGGACAAGTACTTCGACAAGGTCGACGTCACCGTCATCCCGCCGTTCACCGACCTGCGCAGCGTCCAGACCCTGGTCGACGGCGATAAGCTTCGGCTGACCTACGGCGCCCAGGACCTGTCCCAGCACGACTCCGGCGCGTACACCGGTGATATCAGTGGCGCCTTCCTGGCCAAGCTGGGTTGCACCTTCGCCGTGGTAGGGCACTCCGAACGGCGGACCTACCACCACGAGGACGACGCATGCGTCGCCGCCAAAGCTGCCGCGGCCTTCCGGCATGGACTGATCCCGATCGTCTGCATCGGTGAGCACCTCGAGGTACGGGAGGCCGCCGATCACGTGGCTTTCAACCTCGCCCAGTTGGAGGGTTCGCTGGCCGGTCTTACCCCGGAGCAGTTGTCCCAGGTGGTGATCGCCTACGAGCCGGTCTGGGCGATTGGCACCGGGCGGGTGGCCAGCGCCGCCGACGCCCAGGAAGTCTGCGGCGCCATTCGCGCCAAACTGGCCGAACTGACGTCACCCCAGGTCGCCGAGGGTATCCGGGTGCTCTACGGAGGCTCGATGAACGCCAAGAACGTCGGGGAACTCATCGCCCAGCAGGATGTCGATGGCGGCCTGGTCGGCGGCGCGTCGCTGGATGGCGAGCAGTTCGCAATGTTGTCGGCGATCGCCGCCGGTGGGCCGCTGCCCTGACGGGTTGGCCCGACCCGGTAGGCTGATCGCCATGATGC
>JAHBAP020000208.1 GCA_018500005.2 Mycobacterium sp.
GAGATGTGTATAAGAGACAGCCTGTGAACTGGTCGCGGTGTCGTTGTTCTGGGCCGACAGGTAGATGCCCGCCCCGACGATCATGATGATGACCGCGAAGGCGGTTAGCAGAATCCTTGTGACAGGGGCCATCTGTGTATTCCTTAGTGAAGTCCGTCCGGGCGCCGGGAGGGCATCCCGCGGTTCCGCGCCGAGACGGGCCTGGGGGCGTGCATCGCGTGGTCCACATTATACGTAGTAAAACAGTAGATCGCCGCTGAAACCATTCCTTCGAGCCCCTGGATCGACACCGAAGTGGCATGCGCGCCTAAGGAAAAGAGCTCGCGCGGCCCTTCGGTCGGTCGCGTGACAGAACCGTAGCCAACTCTTGATGCGACGGATGTTTCTCTAGCGGCCACCGAGACATACGTTGGGTCTACATACGTAGTAACTACATAGTTAGGCGCTATGTGGATCACCTGAGACGCACGCATTGGTCGGCACTGCGGCGTCTCACGCCAGTGCTGACCATCGTCAGCGGACAAGGAGAACGACATGTCAGTACCCGTCACCCGAGCGCAGACAAACCGCCTCGTCGCCATCACGGCTGCGATTCTGACCAGCGGACTTGCGCTGTCGGCACCGTTCTTCGCCGCACCGCAGGCGAGTGCCAACTGCAGCGCCGGGGGCCAATGGGATCCGGTCACGGCGAACTGCTGGACGGTTCAGGACCGCAACAGGATGGGTAGCGCCAACGGCTCCCAGGGATGCCGTCCCGGCGAGTTGGGCGGCTGTCGCGCCGCAAAACAGAACAATCGCCGACCGGGTTCGACTTTGCCGTCGCCCGCCGAGCCCTCGGTAGCCCCCGGCCGCCGTCCGAGGGGCTAGCACTCAAGAGACGACAACGCGATCGCATCGACCGCGCCTCATTCGATTGTCGTCGCCGTCCTTCGGCGCGATGTACTACAGAAAGTAACTCTGCAATGAACGAAGGCCTACAGAAAGTACGAACCCGCCCCAACGAAGGGTGTTCGGCTGCTAGGGGAGACAAGCGCGCGTCCGGAAACGAATCGACCGGCGACTTCCGACGAAGCTTGCGACACGACCTTCCGGCGTCGCTCGTGGTGTTCCTTATTGCATTGCCGCTTTCGTTAGGTATCGCGATTGCCTCAGGCGCACCTCTGATGGCTGGCCTTATTGCCGCTGTCGTCGGCGGCATCGTCGCGGGCGCAATTGGAGGTTCCCCGCTGCAGGTCAGCGGCCCTGCAGCGGGGCTCACAGTCGTGGTGGCCGAGATCGTTGGCAAGTTCGGCTGGGAGGTGACCTGCCTGGTTACTCTCGGCGCTGGTGCGCTGCAGATCCTTTTCGGCTTGAGCAGGACTGCACGCGCCGCGCTCGCCATCGCGCCGGTGGTGGTCCACGCCATGCTGGCCGGCATCGGATTGACCATCGCATTGCAGCAGGTCCACGTACTACTTGGCGGCGCATCGCAGAGTTCCGCGTGGCAGAACCTCAAGGCGCTGCCCGCGGCAGTCCTCAACCATCACTTGTCTGACGTGACCATCGGCATCACGGTGGTAGCGATCCTGCTGTTGTGGCCCCAGTTGCCGGCTAAGGCGCGAATAATCCCTGGAGCCCTGGTCGGCATCGTCGTTGCGACGGTGTTCGCCGTCATCACTAATTCGCCGGCTGAGCGGATCACCCTCGCGGGCAACTTCTTCGAAGCCTTGAGCCTGCCGACGTTAACCGGGCCTTCCAACGGCGACTGGCTTGGTGTGATCTTGAGTGTGCTGACCGTCGCGCTGATTGCCAGCGTCGAATCGCTGTTGTCCGCCGTCGCAGTCGACAAGCTCCACACCGGACCTCGGACCAACCTCGATCGAGAACTGGTCGGTCAGGGCAGCGCCAATGTGGTGTCCGGCTTTCTGGGCGGATTACCCATCACCGGGGTCATCGTGCGTAGCTCAACCAACGTGGCCGCCGGCGCGCGGACGCGATCCTCGGCAATCATGCACGGCCTGTGGGTTCTCCTGTTCGCCACACTGTTTAGCAACCTTATCCAACTGGTTCCCAAGGCCGCGCTGGCCGGCCTACTCGTCGTGATCGGTATCCAGCTGGTCAAGCTGGCGCATATCAAACTTGCCTGGCGTACAGGCGATCTCGTCGTGTACGCGATCACTACTTTGTGCGTCGTCTTCCTCAACCTGTTGGAGGGTGTCGGCATAGGTTTCATGGTCGCCATCGGCATCCTGGTCGCCCGGGTGATGCGCGCACGCATGGAAGCCCGGCCATTTGGCACGCCGGGTTCACGACAGTGGCATATCGCTCTCGACGGATCGCTGAGCTTTCTGTCTCTGCCTCGGCTAACCACGACACTCGCCGCCGTCCCGGCGGGGACGCACACCACGCTCAGCATCAACGCCGACTACATGGACCGCGCCTGCTCCGAGGCAATCTCCGAGTGGAAACGTGCCCACGAAGCTAGCGGCGGCACCGTCGTGATAGTCGAGTCTGCCCAAGCCAAACTGCACCATGCGCTCGCGAAGCCGCCGCAGCGATACTTCAGATCCCGCGCTACCGGCTTGGTGCCTTGGCGGTCCTGGCGTCGCGGTAAGGATACGAGCGCCGGTTCTTCGGTCATCGATGGCATCAATGAGTACAACGAGCGCGGGTCCAACGAACTGCGCCCCCACGTCGCGGAGCTTGTGGATACCCAGAACCCCGAAGCATTCTTCCTCACGTGCACTGATTCCCGCATCCTGCCGAATGTCATTACTGCCAGCGGCCCCGGCGACCTGTTCACCGTCCGCAACGTTGGCAACCTAGTGCCCACGGACGTCAACGACGGATCGGTCGACGCCTCAGTATGCTTCGCGATCAACCAACTGTGTGTGAGTTCGGTTGTCGTGTGCGGGCATTCGTGCTGCGGGGCGATGAAGGCCCTGCTGTCGGACTCGAATGACCCCGGCACGGCCGTAGCCCGGTGGCTCAACCACGCCCTGGACAGCCTCGTCGCCTACCGAAACCACCACCCCGCCCGGGCGAGCGCTGAAATGTACGGCTTTAAAGCTGTCGACCAGCTCGCCATCGTCAATGTAGCGGTGCAGGTCGAACGGTTGGCTCGCCATCCGATTCTGGCTGAAGCCATACATGCTGGGCGCGTGCGTGTGGTGGGCATGTTCTTCGACATCGGCGCCGCCCACGTCTACGAGATCGACGAGTACGGCGTCGTAGGGCAGAAGGCGGCTCCAAGAGTGCATGCGGTGGATCGCTGAGTGCGGCTGGCATTTCCCGACGAAGCGGCATGCTGTGGCGGCATGGCCGATCTCCCACCCGCGATGCACCGAGCACCCTGCACGCCGTCCTTTCGTTCGCCGCGTGGTCCATCGCCCGATTCGCCTGATCGTGGGTTTCGCCCTGCTATCTGGCACTGGACATCACCGACGGCGCTTCGTTATCTTTTCGAGACCTATGACACTGGATCGGCCGCGGGACGACAAGAAAGGAAGGGTTGTCTTGAAGTTCTTTGCCCGATTTGCGGCACGGTCAATTGGCGGTATACGGGTGGCCGGTGCGGTCGCCGGACTTGCGACCCTCGTCTCGGTATGGGGCAGTGCCGCCGTCGCCGATCCAGCCGAGGACGCACTGGCAGAGCTCAACGAACTGTCCCAGCAGGCTGAGCACCTGGCCGAGACCATCCACACCGCGCAGGTGGATCTCGACAAGAAGCTACAGGTGCTCAGGGAGGCGGACGAGGCGTACGCCGTTAATGTGGCGGCGCTCAACTCCGCCCGGACGAAGTTGGTCAACTACCAGGGCGCCGTCGATGCGTTGGCGGCTGCGGCTTATGTGGGGGGCCAAAGGGACGGTCTTGATGCGGTCCTGACGGCCGCGTCGCCCAAGAGTCTGATCGACAAGCTGGCTGTCCAGCGGGTGATGGCTACGGAGATGTCTTCCCGGACGCTAGGCCTTCGGCAGGCTGAACTGGAGGCAAGGTCCCTTGAGGCGGCCTCGGCCAGATCTGCGGTCGACGCCAAGGCGGCTGTCGAAGCGGCTGTAGAGATGCGAGCCGATCTGCAGAATAGGCAGTCTGAGCTGCAGACCCAGATCGTCGCGGTGAATGCGCGCTCGTCGGTGCTCCTCCCCGGTGACCGGGGGGCACGGGCCGCCGCATTGCCCGCTTCGGTCGTGGCGGCGTCCGATCTGGCGGCGCCGGTTCCCACTATCGGGATGAATGGGCTGGTGCCCAACGCGAGGAGCCTGGCGGCCTACATCATGTCCACCTACCCTCGTGTGCAGTCCATCGGCGGTGTGCGAGCCGATCTGCTTCCTGATCACCCCAGCGGCCGCGCTCTCGACATCATGACGGGTTCGAACATGGACCTGGGGGACACCATCAGCGCTGACCTTCAAGGCCAGGCGGGACGCTTCGGCGTTGACTACGTGATGTGGCGGGTGCCGGATCATTTCAACCACGTGCACGTCACGGTGTCCTGAGTTGGTTTGTTTGAGACTGCATCGATTCTTCGTCGCAACTTGGCCGAAGTAGCCCGGCTAGTCTGGTGCCCTTACACGAGCGCGCCGGACGCTGCAGTCGGAGGCTGGTTAGCATCGCGCTGGCTGACCTGGTCACGGGGCGATCCTTCGCGGCCAAGAGCGACGGTAAGCAGACTGGTCGCGGTCCTGACGTACCGCCAAGACGATTTGCAGGATCAGGCCCGCGGGGTGCCGGACCGGGCTTCAGCCGGGTCTGGTGGTCCCCTGTGGTTGGGCCGGCAACACGGCGCGATCAACCGTTTGGGTGTTCGGCAGCCGCCAGCGCCTCCCCGCCGGGAACGGTGACCGGGGCCGGCGGCAGCCGCCAGGCGTCTCGGTCGCTGCGCACGCGGTCGTAGAGGTCGATCGCGGACTGCCGATACTGGTCGAGCTGGTCGTCGCGCTGGAGCAGCGAGGCGACGATCAGCACCTGGTAGGGGCTGGCTCCGTGTTCGGCGGCTGCGTTGCTAAGCAGGGAGTTCAGGTCGTAGCGTGCAGCGCCGCCAGTGATCAGTGTCGCGAGCACCTGTGCGGGTGTGGCCGTCGGGTCGAAGTTCCATTGACCGACACCGATCAAACCTTCCAGACGGTGATGATCTCCGGCCATCGCCGCCACCGGGCCGCGCGCCCAATCCGGAATTCCCAGCGCCGCGACGTCGGACTGCGCGGCGCTTTGCCGCAATTCCTCGGCCGACAGGCACCGGTGGCCTCCGCCGGTCGGCACGCAGCTCGCCCGCGCGATGTCAGAGAACAGTCCTGGCCGGACCGAACCCGATACCAGGTCGGTCGCGTCGTCAAGTTGGCGGCCGGCCTGTACAGCGACGAATCCGACCCTGCTGCGTGGGTCGAGGAGTTGAGCGAGGACATCGTCGGGCTCTCGGCTTGGGGAGACCACGTAGAAGCCCGGTTCCGGTCCCTGCGCAGGCGGGGTACGCAACCGGGCCGCCGGCGAAAGTAGCTTTGCCGAATCGACAACTCCCAGTTCGGCCAGTCGTTCTCCGACGGCTTCCATGTCGTCACCAGGATGCACCTGTACGACGACATCGTGATTGACCTCAGGTGTGGCGGATTGGGGGACAGGTGAGCGGCTGCGCGTGCCGTTCCACACCAGCGCCAGCACCACAGCCATCACGAACACCGCGGCCGCAGCTGCCACCGTGGAGGCTTGCCCGGCCCACCCCGGCGTGGCGTCGCCGGGAGTGTCGTGCACCCCTGGCGTCTCGGGGGCCGCGTTAGTGTTGCGGGGGGC
>JAHBAP020000543.1 GCA_018500005.2 Mycobacterium sp.
CCCCGCCTCCGCAGCAGTGAGCGCACCGACGCGTTGGGCGTCCGCCGCCTTGGCCCTTGCGGTGACGGCTCCCCTGGTGGGTTCCGGTTATCTGTTGATCCGAGACGCGGTCTCGACTCCGCGGTCCTACCTGTCCGACGGGGCGATCGGCCTCGGTGAGGCCGCACCGCGGGCGGTTCCCCAGGATTTCGCCGTCGCATCGCTGTCCGCCGTGGTCGACGGCGGGATTGTGGTCAAGGCCCTGCTGATCGCCGGACTGTTCCTGGCCGGCTGGGGGGCGGCTCGACTGGCCGGGGCCGTGCTGCCGCGCGCCGGGATCCCCGGGCAACTGGTGGCCGCCACCGTGGCGGTCTGGAATCCCTATGTCGCGGAGCGACTTCTGCAGGGCCACTGGAGCCTGTTGGTGGCCTACGGGTGCCTGCCCTGGGTCGCCGCGGCGGTGATCGGACTGCGCACCGACGAAGCGGGGCATTTCCGATACTGGACCGCGGTGGTGTTCTGGATCGCGCTGGCAGGACTTACACCAACCGGTGCCATGCTCGCTGCTGTCGTGGCTCTGGTGTGCGTGGCCGTCCCGGGTGACGGACTGTCCCGGTCGCGGTGCGCGGCCGGCATCGCGGCCAGTGCTGCTGTCGCGGCCGTACCGTGGCTCACCGCATCGCTGCTCGGCAGTGGCCTGGCCACATCGCAGACCACCGGTCTGGCGGCCTTCGCGCCGCGGGCAGAGCCGCTTCTGGGCACACTGGGCAGCCTGGCGGGCCTGGGCGGCATCTGGAACGCCGAGGCCGTACCCCACAGCCGGACAACGGGATTGGCGCTCGTCGGCACAGTGCTGCTGCTGATGGTGGTGGCCTGCGGAGTGCCGGCAGTGCTGCGAGCGCGGACCGGCGAGCCACTGCTGGCGCTGGCTGCCTTCAGCGTTCTGTTCTCGGCCGCGATGGCGACCGGACCAGGGCTCTCGGCGCTGAAGGCGGCGGTGAACGCCGCCCCCGGGTTGGCGGTGCTGCGCGACGGGCAGAAGTGGGTGGCCTGCGCGATGCCCGGATATGTGATCGCCGCTGCCGGCGCGGTGCTGCTGCTGCAGCGCTGGATGCGTCCGGGGTTGGCCGCCGTGTTGTGCTGCGCGGCGGTGGTGGCCGCACTGCCCGACCTGGCCTGGGGCGTGGGCGGACAGGTCCGTCCGGTGCACTATCCGGCGGGCTGGCAGGCTGCGGCGGACCGGATCAACGCCGGCCCTGCCGCGGGGGCGGTGCTTCGGGCCGACACGAGGCGCCAATTCGCCTGGGCGGGAACGGCTCCGGTGCTCGACCCCGTTCCCCGCTGGGTGCGTGCCGACGTGCTGGCCACCGGCGATCTTCTCGTCTCCGGGCAGACGGTGCCCGGGGAGGGCGGCCGGGCGCGGGCCGTTCAGAAGCTATTGGAGTCCGGTGCCGCTCCGGAGGCCGTTGCCCGGGCCGGCGTCGGGTGGCTGCTGGTGGAGCGTGGGACTCCCGGCACGATGGGTTCGGCCGATCGGACGCTGCAACGGCTCACACCGGTCTACTCCGATCCCGATATCGCGCTTTACCGAATCGGCGGCACCAGCCAGATTGCCGCCCATCGGATTCCGGTGATCGCGGCGCATCTGGTGTGGGCGATCACGCTGGCCGCCGGTGCCGTCGGCCTGATCGCGGCACGGTGGAGGCGAGGAGCTCACACCTGACGGTGAGCGTGGGTGACCGTGCCGGCGCTGGTAGTCCTCGCGAATCTGCGCGTCCCGGCGCCGGGCACGCTCGTCGACCAGATCGGGATCCAGCCCGTGCTGCCGGAGCCGGTGGGCGCGCCACACCTTGTCCAGGGCGTGCGCGAAATAGATGAACGGCAGCAACAGGAGCGTGCTCATGGCCAGGTGCATGCCGACCGTCGCCGGGATCAGCCAGAGCGGCGAAACCACCAGGATCGCCGGGATGCTGACCCGGACCAGGTTCCGCAGTCGGGCCCCCTTGCCGGAGAGGTCGTCGCGCACCCAGTCGTCGAACTCGGGAGGCAACACCTTGCCGTAGCAATAGGCGATGAACTGCAGCGGGCTGGGGCGGGGCGCGCTCACGGCTGGATGACGCCGCCGACACGCCGGCCCGCGTTGACCGAGTCGAGTACGGTCCGCATCGCGACCGCGCTCTGCGGCCAGGAGAACTCCCGGCTGCGGGCCTCCGCCTTGGCGCCGAGTTCCGCACGCAGGGTTTGGTCGGACAACAACTCCTCGAGCCGTTCGATCAGTTCGTCGCGGTCGTCGACGAGGAGTCCGGTCACGCCATCCACGACGGAGTCGATGAGCCCACCGGAGCTCCGGTAGCCGACGGTCGGCACCCCGTGCTGGGCGGCCTCCACCACCGCCAGACCCCAGCCTTCCTTGCGAGAGGGCAGGATGTGCACCCAACAACGTTGCACGACAGCATGTTTGGTGTGTTCATCGACATGACCGTGGAACGTGACCGCATCGGCGATGCCAAGGTTCCGTGCGTGCTGTACCAGCCTGTCGCGCCACCAGCCGCCGCCGACGACATCGAGGTGCAGATCGGGGATCCTGGTGCGCAACACTGCGACAGCATCCAGCGCATCCTCGATCTGCTTGTGCGGGACGAGGCGGGACAGCACCACCACACGAGGAGTCGCCGACCGGGGACTGCTCAGAGTCTCCGGCGGGGCCTGGTCCAGTCCGTTGCGCACGACGGCGACACGGTTGGTGTCGATGCCGAGGTCGGCCAGATCCCGCATCGACGGCAGCGACACCGTCACGTACTGGTTTCGCCGGTGCAGCCAGGGCGAAAGGCGGGACTCCACGAACCAGCCCACCCGGCTCCGGATGCGGCCCGCCACCGGCCACTGGTCCCGGTGGCAGTGATGCACCAGCACCACCACCCGCCGCCCGAAGGCCAGCCGCGCCAGGAACGGGAGACCGTTCTGGCTGTCGATCACCACGTCGGGACGGGACCGGCGCAGCGGACCCAGGCCGACCCGCGCGGCCACCATTGCCAGGCCGGCCCGGATGTAGACGGTGTAGGGACCGCCACCGCGGCTGATCCGCACCCCGTCGACCACGTCGGTCCGGGACGAACCCTCATACCGGGCGGTGCGCAGGGTGACGTCGACGCCGGCGTCGGCCAGCAGCGACCCGATCCGCTGGAGATAGGTCTCGCTCCCGCCGCCCTGAGGGTGGCCGGTGTCGCGCCAGCACAACAGCAGAACTGAGCGGACCGGAGCGACGGGGGCAGACATCGGGTCCAAGAGTAGTGTTCCGCGGCACGCCGACGTCCCGTCGCGTCGTCGCCCAGCATTTGACCTGTGATACGGGCCACAATTATGTTTCGTCTGTCCGGGCGATTGCCACGCGGAGGGGTTTTGATGGCGCTGATGCGGAGCGGAGCGCGAATCGGCGCGGTTGGTTTCCTGCTGGGCCTTTTTCTGGCCGGACCGCAGGCCGCGGGGGTGGCCGTCGCCGACGACCGCGGCGGCGAATCTCCATCGGTGTCGGCCCGTACTTCTGAGTCCGTTGACGGCCGAGCGGCGGGTTCCCAACGCGCCCCACGACAGCATGCGGGCCGCCCGAGCAGGTCGGGCCGGATACCGGGCAGTGCGGCAGTCACCGAACTTCGCGGGACCGTCCCGGGG
>JAHBAP020000033.1 GCA_018500005.2 Mycobacterium sp.
AGGTAGCCTTGGCCCGGCGGGATTCGCCAGCCCGTGGCGGTCGGCATCTGGGATTCGCCAAGGCGCTCGTCAACGAGATGCCGCACACCCTGGCAGCCCTCGAGGCCGGCGCGCTATCGGAGTGGCGTGCCACCCTCGTCGTGCGGGAGTCGGCCTGTCTCGACGTGGAGGACCGGCGCAGGCTCGACGCCGAATTATGCTCGGATCTAAAGGGATTGGACGGTGTCGGTGATGCCGCGCTGACGGCGGCCGCCAAGGCGATCGCCTACCGTCTGGACCCGCACGCCGTGGTGGATCGCGCCGCGAAAGCCAAGGAAGAGCGCGCCGTCACCATCCGACCGGCACCGGACACCATGACCTATGTGACTGCGCTACTGCCGGTGGCGCAGGGGGTTTCTGTGTATGCCGCACTCAAGCGACAGGCGGACGTCTGTTGTGACGGGCGCTCGCGGGGACAGGTCATGGCCGACACGCTTTTCGAGCGCGTTACCGGTCGGTCCGCCGCGCAGGCCGTGCCGGTGGCCGTCAACCTGGTGATCTCCGATCAGGCCTTGGTGGGGGTCGAGGGCGGTGCCGCTGCGATCGCCGGGTACGGGTCGGTGCCGTCCTCTGTTGCGCAGAGCCTGATTGCCGCCGCGGTGGAAGATCCTGCCTCCCTGGCGTCACTGCGCAGGCTTTACGCCAAGCCGGCCAACGGGGCGCTGGTGGCCATGGAATCCCGGTCGCGGTTGTTCCCCAAGGGGTTGGCCGAATTCATCGGACTTCGTGACCAGCGCTGTCGAACGCCCTACTGTGACGCACCCGTTCGCCACCGCGACCACGCCAAGCCGCACCGGCGGGGCGGACGGACCAGCGCCGTCAACGGGTTGGCGTGCTGCGAGCGCTGCAACTACACCAAGGAGTGCGACGGCTGGACGGTCAGCGCAGGCATTGACGAAAACGGTTCGCACACAGCTACCTACACCACCCCGACGGGGGCGCACCATCACTCGACCGCGCCGCCGGTTCCGGGCACTCCGCGTAAACCGTTCAGCGATATCGAGGTGTGGCTGAACAACCGGCTCGCGTCTTAGCGCTGCTGCGCGGCGGCCAGCCGGGCCTTGAACTCCGGGGATTCGATCGAGGTGGCCTGCGGGCCCAACTCGATGTTCTTCGCCGCCTCGTGGTGCTCGACGTCGTTGAAGCCGGGGATTGCGGTGGCACGCATCGATGCCTTGGTGGCCAGCACCACCTCGCGCGGTGCTGCCGCCGGACCGGCAGCCAGTTCCAGCGCCGAGGCCAGCGGATCTTCGGCGACCCGAAGTGCCAGGCCGTGACTCACCGCGTGCTCGGCGTCGAAACGCATCCCGAACAGCAGGGCAGCGCGAGCCACCTGCGGCCCGACCGCCCGTTGCAGCATCCAGGTCGCGCCACCGCCGGGATGGATGCCCAGTTTCTGGAAGCGCGGATCGAACATCGCATTCGGGCCGGCGATACGGATATCGGCGGCCAACGCCAGGTTCATCCCGGCGCCGACGGCTGCTCCGTTCACCGCCGCGATGGTCGGTAATGTGCAGCGGCCCACCGCCATGAATCCCGCATAGATCCGCTCTAGACCCTCGCGGGCGGCCGCACCCAGCGCCGACAGGTCCGCCCCCGCGCAGAACGCCTTACCCGCGCCGGTGACGATCACTGCGTGCACCTCGGTATCGGCCTCGGCGCGTTCGACGGCGTCCTTGAGTTGCTGCGACATCGCCTCAGTGACCGCGTTACGCCGGTCTGGGTCGTTGACCGTGACCACCGCAACCCGGTCGACCCCCTCATAAAGCACAAGATCCGCCACGGAAACCGAGGCTAACAGGACAGAGATCAGCTCCGGGGGGCCATCGCCTGCTCGACGACCACCCCCACTGCCGGAGCCAGTGCCCGCGCGTAGGAGACCGTCAGGTGGTTGTCGTCGCGGAACACCAGATCGCTGCCGATCACCACCGGACACACCTCGGGGGAGCAGAACCAGTCGGAGACATCCGCATATTGGCCGCCGCCGTCACCGGTCGCCCGTGCCTCGGCGGCGATCCCGTCGGCGTTCAATCCGTCTGACCGCTGCGGTGCGCATGCCAGTGCGTCGTCGAGGTCGCCGGAAAGGCACACCGGTACATCAGTGCGCGGATCCGGAACCGGGCCGATTACCAGCACCCTCGCCCCCGTCGTCGCTCGCAGATCGACTACCAATGCCGCCAGGGTCTCGATCCACTCGGGGTCGTAACTGGTGAAGCCGAAGTCTGCGCCATAGCGGCGCGACATGCTCAGCACGACCAGTCGGGGTTGCTCAGCGGCCAACTGGGCAACGGCCTCCTGCCGCCACTGCTCGCACTCCGCGTATTGCCGACCCAGATACGGGCTGATGATCGGAAGGTTCTGCAGTGGGCAGGTGACTTTGGCCATCGTCACCAACCGCCAATTGTGCTGCCGTGCAGCATCATCCAGTGCGGGATGCCACATCGCGGCATGCGAGTCGCCGATCAGCGCGACGGTGGCTGCGCCGTCGGGATCGCCGGATACACAGTTCGGCACACCGACCTCGCGCCACGTTCGCACGCAGCCGTCGAAAAACACCGAGGGCTTGTCCATCGCCGCGTCGGTGAGTGGGGGAGAGAGATCAGCCGGGACCGCCCGGCTGCGGGCCGAGGCCGCAACAGCGGCGTGGATGGCCTCGAACGGATCGGACCGGAAGGACTCGACGGGTTTTGCCGCGTCGTGCACCAGGGCTGCGGCGGCCGGGTTCCCGCGGCCGATCGGAGCGGGGACCAGCATGGGAAACAGCAGGGCTGCGCTGACCGTTACAGCGGTGAGGGCACTACCCAGAACCAGGCTTCGGCCGGCTGAACCGCGCAACCTTCGCGCGTAGCGGACCGGTCGCTCCACGAAGCGGAGCGTCAGTGCCGCCAGGCCCAACGAGGCCAGCACCGCCGCAGCGCGGCCGGCCCAGCCCAGGGGGTGTCCGGCCACCAGTGGCACGAAAACCAGCAACGGCCAGTGCCACAGGTACCACGAATAAGACAGTCGCCCGACCGCCCGCATCCATGAGCGGGATAGCAGGCGGCCGGCGCCCCAGGTCGGTCTCGCGCACCCTGCCGCGATCACCAGGGCGGTGCCCAGCACCGGAACCAGCGCTGCGGTTCCCGGATAAGCCGTCCGCTCGTCGAGGCGGACGATCGCCGTGCCGATCATCGCGAGGCCGCCGACCCCGAACAACGTCGCGAATCCCGGTGGCAGCCGTCGCCACATCGGAACCGATAGCGCGATCAGTCCACCGACGGCCAGCTCCCAGGCCCGGGTGGGCAGCGAGAAGAAGGCCCAAGGCGGCGACGTGTGGGTCCAGCGCACCGACAACGTCAACGAGCCCGTGATCACCACGGCCAAGGCGGCCAGATATGCCGCGCGACCATGCCGGAGAAGTAGTCCGATCCCGATCATCAGGGCGGGCCAGAGCAGATAGAACTGCTCCTCTACTCCCAATGACCAGTAGTGCTGAAAGGGTGACGGTGCGCTGTGGCCGAGGTAGTCGGTCCCAGTCATGGCGAACCGGTAGTTCCCCGCGTAGAGCGCGCTGGCCAGGCCGTCGTCGAGTACCGACCGAGCCTGCAGGGGCGGCAGCAGTGCGGTGGCGGTCGCCGCGGTGGCTACCAGTACCACCGCGGCCGCCGGTAGAAGTCGGCGGGCGCGCGCGGCGTAGAAACCGGCCAAGTTCAGGCGGCCCGTTGCGGAGAGTTCCGACCACAGCAGTCCAGTGATCAAGAACCCGGAGATGACGAAGAAGACGTCGACGCCGACGAAGCCGCCGGTGGTCACACCGGCATGGAAGGCGACCACGGCCAGCACCGCCACGGCACGCAGACCTTCGATATCCGGCCGGAACTGCGGCCTCGGCCGTCGCGGCTGGGGCCCTCGCACGCACACATCATGGTCGCGTAGCGGCACTCGGCGCGGTTGCCACGCCCGCCGCCGGTCTAGGTGCCGGCTCTCAGGTCGCTCAGTCCGACAATGCCGTCTTCGATGGCCCTGGCCAGAAGTGCTGATTTGGTCGCCGCCGCACGGCCGGCATTCGCGTACTTGATGCGTACCCGTTGCAGATGGGTGCGGACCGTCGCTGGCGCGATATGCAACAAGCGCGCGACATCTTCCTTACTGTCGGTGCGCAGCCAGGCCCGCAGGACCTGCTTCTCCCGGTCTGAAAGATTCAGCCGTCCCAGCCGTTGCGACCCGTCCAGGGCGGCGCCCATGCGGGGACTGACATACCCTTGGCCGACTCCGGCTTCGGTCAGTGCTGCGATCAGGTGGTCCATCCCGTCGGCTTTGGCCACATAGGACAGTGCGCCGGCGTCGAGACTGGACAGGATCACCTCCGGTGCGGTCAGTCGCGAATAGACCACCACTGCGGGACCGGCGGCGCAGAGTTCGCGGAGGCAATCCAGGCCGGGAGCATGGCCGTCCTCCTGGATCTCGGTCACGAGCACGTCGACCGCGGGATTGCCCGCAAGCCAGGCCAGATACTCAACCGGATGGGCGAAACTGCCGACGACACTGCGTCGCTCGCCGGAAAGGCAGGATGCGATACCTGCTCGAACGACGTCGTGCTCATCGACCACCGCCACCCGCATGCGGACCGAAGCCGTCAATTTTCCCCCCGACGCCGAAGACGCGTTGTCTCGCGTCCCAGCGGACAAGAGTAATTTACGGCCGCGGCGAAAAAGTGCCCCCGGCAGGAATCGAACCTGCGACCTAGGGATTAGAAGGCCCTTGCTCTATCCAACTGAGCTACGGAGGCAACGCACCAGAGTGTATCCGCGTCGTGTCGCGCCAACTGATTTATCGCCCGTGGTCTGCGCAGACGCCGTCAACCTACCGATGGTCACGGGGAAATAACGTTGTTGGCCACCGCTATTGGTTAGCGTGCCTGACATGAGCATCGCGATCGACGCGGTTCCGGCTGCCTGTACCAGGGCGTTGCACGCCGGTTCGCTGGTGCTGCGCGGTTCACCGGCGCTGGCTAGTTGGGTGCTGGGCTGGCTGGCCACCGAGCTCTCGCCGCACGCCCTGACCGGCCATGCGCTGTCCGCGCTGCCGCTGCCGCTGGAGCAGGCGGCCTGCGGACTGGCCGCGGGTCGGGTCGACACCGTGCTGCGGACCGCGCTGCAGGACACCTTCGGCGAGGACTATCTGACGGCGGTGCACCATCCGCTTGAGAACTACACCGCGCGCAAGCCGACCCTGGCCGGTCTGGGGAAGGCCATGCGTCACCGAAAGCGTTACGCCGCGACCACCACGAACATCTCCTACGGACCCGGCGGCAGTCGCAATCTGCTCGACGTCTGGCGCCGTCCCGACCTGCCGGCCGACCAACCGGCACCAGTGCTGATTCAGATCCCCGGCGGTGGGTGGTCGGTCAACAGCAAACGCGGTCAGGCGTACCCGCTGATGACCCGGATGGTCGAGTTGGGCTGGATCTGCGTATCGATCAACTACAGCCGAAGTCCGCGCAACGCGTGGCCGTCGCACATCGTCGACGTCAAGCGGGCCATCGCCTGGGTGCGCGACAACATCGCCGAGTTCGGCGGTGACCCTGATTTCATCGCACTCACCGGCGGTTCAGCGGGTGGTCACCTGAGCTCGCTGGCCGCGCTGACCCCGGATGACCGCAGCCTGCAGCCCGGGTTCGAGGACGCCGACACCAGCGTGCAGGCCGCCGTCCCGTTCTACGGGGTGTATGACCTCACCGACCACGGTTCGCTGCACAAGCTGACCATGCCATTGCTGGAACGCCTCGTCATCCAGCGTCGGCTGGATGAGAACCGCGAGATCTACGAGGCGGCGTCGCCGAGGTTGCGCGCCCACCGGGACGCTCCGCCGTTCTTCATCCTGCACGGCGAGAACGACCTCGTGGTTCCGCTCACGCAGGCCCGCGGGTTCGAGACCGCGTTGCGTTCGGCGGGAGCCGCGACGGTGGCCTACGCGGAGGTTCCTGACGCCCACCACGCTTTCGACGCGATCGGGACGCTGCGATGCCAGTTGACCGCCGAAGCGGTCGCAGCTTTCCTGGGCATCGTCTACGGCCGCCACCTGGCGGCGGGCGCGGGAAGCGCGACGGCGATCCGCCCCGCGGGCTGATCCCGACAGCAATCGACCCCGCCGTGAGCGGGCTCCGACTAGCGTGATGTGGCGGCCTGACTGGGTCCGGCGCCCAGAAGACACGTGGTGAGGAGGTATCGAATGAGCAGCCCGAGCGGCTCCGAGGGTGACTCCGGGATGCCCGACGAGTTGGGCGCCTTCGACCTTCTGATGCACCGCGGGGAGGCCAATCCGCGCACCCGATCGGGAATCATGGCGTGCGAGATCCTTGACACCGCACCGGACTGGGAGCGGTTCCGAACCCTCTTCGAGAACGCCTCCCGCAAGGTTCTGCGGCTGCGCCAGAAGGTCGTCATGCCGACGCTGCCGACCGCCCCGGCGCGATGGGTCATCGACCCGGACTTCAATCTCGACTTCCACGTTCGACGGGTCCGCGTTCCCCGGCCCGGCACCCTGCGCGACGTGCTCGACCTCGCCGAGGTGATGCTGCAGTCACCGCTCGACATCTCCCGGCCGTTGTGGACCGCCACCCTGGTCGAAGGCCTCAAGGGCGGCCAGGCAGCCACCCTGCTGCACCTCAGCCACGCGGTCACCGACGGGGTGGGGGCCACCGCGATGTTCGCCGAGATTTACGACCTGGAGCGCGACGCCCGTCCGCGGCCCGTCCCGCCGCTTCCGGTCCCCGAGGACATCACCGCCAACGACATCATGTTCGATGGCCTCAACCGTCTGCCGGGTGCGATCGTGGGGGGACTCGTTGACGCTGTCTCCGGTGGCCTCGGATTGGTCGGGAAGGTGGCCACTCGCCCCGCCTCGGCGGTGTTCGGTGCAATCGAGTACGCGCGGTCCGGGCTGCGGATGACGCGTCGGGCGGCCGTCCCCTCTCCGCTGCTGCGGCGGCGGAGTCTGTCCACTCGCACCGAGGCCATCGAGATGAATCTCGGCGATCTACACCGGGCTGCACACGCCGCGGAGGGGTCGATCAACGACGCCTACCTAGCCGGTCTGTGTGGTGCGTTGCGTCGGTACCACGCCGAACTGGGCGTACAGATCAATTCGCTACCGATGGCGGTGCCGGTCAACCTGCGGGCCGAGGCCGACCCCGCCGGCGGCAACCGCTTCGCCGGGGTCAATCTGGCCGCCCCGATCGGCGTCGCCGACCCGTTGGCGCGGATCCAGAAGATCCGCAAGCAGATGATCTCCCGGCGCGAAGAGCCGGCAATCGACCTGATCGGAGCGGTCGCCCCGGTGCTGAGCCTGCTTCCCGACGCGGTGCTGGAAGCGGTCAGCGGATCGGTGATCGCCTCGGACGTGCAGGCCAGCAATGTCCCGATCTACCCGGGAGACACCTATATCGCGGGTGCAAAAGTGTTGCGGCAGTACGGTATCGGTCCGTTGCCCGGCGTCGCCATGATGGTGGTGCTGGTGTCCCGTGGTGGCTACGCGACCATCACCTCCCGTTACGACCGCGCTGCCATCGCCCACCCGGACCTTTGGGCCCAGTGCCTTCGGCAGGGCTTCGACGAGGTTCTCGCATTGGCCGGCGCCCCCAGAGTTCACGTTGTCCCGGCATCGTTTCCCGACGAAGCCGAACCCCCGAAGTACAAGAACGGATCGGTGGCGTACTCATGACCGAGGAAATGCGGCTTCCCGGCTCGGTGGCCGAAGTGATGGCCAGCCCGGCCGGTCCCACGGTGGGCGCATTCTTCGACCTCGACGGCACCCTCGTCGCAGGGTTCACCGGGGTGATCATGACCCGCGAGCGATTCCGCAACCGGGACATGGGCGTCGGCGAACTCATCGCCATGGTGACCGCCGGGATCAACATGCAGTTCGGCCGGATCGAATTCGAGAGTCTGATCAACAAGGCCACCGAGGTGCTGCGCGGCCGCCCGCTGTCGGATCTGCAGCAGATCGGTGAGCGCCTCTTCGCCGAGAAGATCGAGAAGCGCATCTATCCCGAGATGCGGGAACTGGTGAATGCGCACATCGACCGCGGCCACACTGTGGTTCTGAGTTCCTCGGCCCTGACCATCCAGGTCGAACCGGTGGCGCGCTTCCTGGGCATCCCGTACACCCTGAGCAACCGGTTCGACGTCGACATCAATGGCGTGCTCACCGGCAAGGTACTCAAACCCATCCTGTGGGGACCGGGCAAGGCGAACGCGGTCCAGAAGTTCGCCGCCGAGAACGACGTCGATCTCTCGCAGAGCTACTTCTACGCCGACGGTGACGAGGACGTCGCGCTGATGCATCTGGTCGGTAATCCCCGTCCAACCAATCCCGGCGACAAGATGGCCGAGGTGGCCCGCAAGCGGGGCTGGCCGATCTTGCGGTTCAACAGCCGCGGCCATGGGGGACTGGTTGGCCAGCTGCGAACCCTGCTCGGGGTCAGTTCCATCGTGCCGGCGGCCTACGGCGCCATCGGCTGGGGGCTGCTGACCCGCAGCCGTCGCCGCGGCGTGAACTTCTTCACCACCGCGTTCCCCCAGATGCTGCTTGGTATCAACGGTGTGCGGACCAACGTGCTGGGTGAGGAGAACCTCAGAAAGCAGCGCCCGGCGGTGTTCATCTTCAACCACCGCAACAACTTCGATCCGGTCCTGGTGGGCTCGTTGCTCAAGGACAACTGGACCGGCGTGGGCAAGAAGGAACTTCAGAACGACCCGGTGGTGGGAACTCTGGGCAAGCTGGTCGACACCGTCTTCATCGACCGCGAAGATCCCAAGAAGGCCGTCGAGTCTCTCAAGGACGCCGAGGAGCTGACCCGCAAAGGCCTGTCGGTGATGATCGCGCCGGAGGGGACCCGGCTGGACACCCGCACGGTCGGGCCGTTCAAGAAGGGTCCGTTTCGGTTGGCCATGGGCGCCGGGGTGCCGATCGTGCCGATCGTGATCCGCAATGCGGAGGTCATCTCGGCGCGCGACTCCTCTACCCTGCATCCCGGTACGGTCGACGTCGTCGTCTATCCGCCTCTTCCGCTGGACGACTGGACCTTGGACAACCTCAACGAGAAGATCGCCGAAGTGCGCCAGCTCTATTTGGACACCCTGGCGAACTGGCCGGTCGACAAGGTGCCGCAACACCAGCTCTACAAAAAGGCTGCCAAGAAAGCTCCCGCGAAGAAGGCGGCGACACGAAAGGCGCCGGCGAAGAAGGCCGCGAAAAAGACTCCGGGGGACGGGAATCCGGGTACGACAGTTAGGGGACGTCGATGAGTTCCGCCGATCACCTCACCGACTTCAGCACTACCGACGACGCGCTGGTGCTCGCCTCGGTGTCGTCGAAGGCCGAGTCCGATCTGCTCAACCACTGGTTGCAGGCACAGCGCCGAGCGCATCCGGACACCAGGGTTGAGGTGATGCGACTGCCGCACGATGATCCCTCCCCGCAACTGGTCGACGAACTCGCCGGCAAGCTCAACACGGGAGAGGACCGGACAGTCGTTCCGGTGCGCGTCTTCTGGGTGCCCGGCGGGCTGCCCACCCGGGTGAAACTCGCGGGCCTGATCTCCGGCCGCGACACCTACCGTCCGCCGGAGATGCTGCAGCGCGCGATCCTCAAGAAGGATCCGTCCCGCGCCCGGATCGTCGCCGGGGAGCCGGCGAAGGTGTCCGAACTTCGCAGCCAGTGGCAGGAGAAGATCGCCGGCGACAGCCAGCAGGACTTCGCCCGCTTCGTTCTACGCCGCGCCGCCCTGGCCATCGAGCGGATCGAATTGCGTTTGCTTGGGCCGGAATACAAGTCCCCCCGCTTACTCACCGAGGAACTGCTGACGTCCTCGAGCTTCATCGACGGTCTGGACGCGATCCCCGGGGCCACTCCGGAAAAGGCCGAGGTGATGATCAACGAGTTGGCCACCGGGTGGAGCAGGTTCTCGGTCGACCTGATCCCGAACCTGGGCCGGGCAATCTTCAGCAGGGGCTTCGATCCCCGGATCGACTACGACCACGAACAGATCGAGTCGATGCGACGGTCCCTGGAGGACCACCCGGCGGTATTCCTGTGGTCGCACCGCTCCTACCTCGACGGTGTGATCGTCCCGGTTGCCCTGCAGGAGAACAAGCTTCCCCCGGCGTGCACCTTCGCGGGGATCAACTTGTCCTTCGGCTTCATGGGCCCGCTGATGCGGCGGTCCGGGGTGATCTTCCTGCGCCGCAAACTCGACGACCCGCTGTACAAGTACGTGCTACGCCAGTTCGTCGGCTACATCGTGCAGAAGCGATTCAACCTCAGCTGGTCCATCGAGGGCACCCGGTCCCGGACCGGAAAGATGTTGCCGCCCAAGCTCGGTCTGCTGTCCTACGTGGCCGACGCCTACCTGGACGGCCGCAGCGAGGACATTCTGCTGCAGCCCACCTCGATCAGCTTCGACCAACTTCACGAAACCACCGAATACGCCGCCTACGCCAAGGGCGGGGAAAAAGTCCCCGAGGGTGCCGAGTGGTTGTTCAACTTCATCAAGGCCCAGGGCGAGCGCAACTACGGCAAGATCTACGTCCGCTTCCCGGAGGCGGGGTCGATGCGGCAGTACCTCGGCGAGCCGGGCGGTGCCATCGCCCACGACGAAGCGGCCAAACGGCTTGCCATGCAGAAAATGGCCATCGAGGTGTCCTGGCGGATTCTGCGGGCTACCCCGATCAACGCCAACAGCCTGGTGTCGGCTGTTCTGCTGGCCACCACCCGTGGCAGGGCGCTGACATTGCCTCAGTTGCACCACACGTTGCAGGACTCGATGGACTACCTGCAGCGGAAGAACACCCCGATGACCAACAGCGCGTTGCGGTTACGTTCCACCGAAGGCGTGCGGGCGGCCCTGGACGCCATGTCCAACGGCAACCCCGTCACCCGGGTCGACGGCGGGCACGAGGAGGTGTGGTGGATCGAGCCGCAGCACCAGCATGAAGCCGCGTTCTACCGCAATTCGCTGATCCACGCCTTCCTGGAGACCTCGATCGTCGAACTGGCCCTGGTGCATGCCGGCCGGGCCCCGGCAGGCGAGCGCATCGACGCGTTCTGGGCACAGGCCATGCGGCTGCGGGCACTGCTGAAGTTCGACTTCTACTTCGCCGACTCGGCGACATTCCGCAAGAACATCGCCGAGGAACTGGAGTGGAACCACGACTGGGAGGCCCAACTGGCGGCCGGTCCCGAGGCCGTCGACAACCTTCTGCGGGCCAAACATCCGCTGATGTCCAACGCCATGCTGCGCCCGTTCTTCGAGGCCTACGAAATCGTTGCCGATGTGTTGTGTTCCGCACCCGCCGATATCAGTGCCAAGGACTTGAGCACGCAGGCGCTCGGTGTCGGGGCCCAATACGTAGCGCAGGGGAAGGTCAGTAGCGAGTCCGCGTCGGCGCTGCTGTTCACTACCGCCCGGCAGGTATGTGCCGACCAGAAACTGTTCGAGCCGACCAGTGATCTGCGCGAGCGTCGGCAGGCATTCCTCGGCGAGCTACACGCCGTCGTCGGGGATATGGAGCACATCCATCAACTCATCCGGGAGCAGTTCTACGCACGCGAGGCACTGCTGGGCTCGCCCTGATAATGTCCGTGCCGTCATCAGCCTGGTCGGAAGGACATTGCGGTGAAGAACGAACTCGTGGCCTGTTGTGGCGTGGTCGCAGTGGCCGGAGTGCTGCTGTCCGGATGCTCGGCGAAGGTCGAGACCAGTGTGTCCAAGGAGGCCTCGGTCAGCGCCGACTCCCTCCAGAAGGACCTGACCGACCGGATCACCAAGGCCGGAATGACGGTCAAGTCGGTCACCTGCAAGGACGATCTGGTCGGCGAGGTCGGCAAGACGGCACGCTGCGACGTCGCGTTCAGCGACACCAACAACGTCGAGGCCGTTTTGACCACGACGAAAGTGGATGGCGACACCGTCAGTTTCGACATGACTCCGGCGATGACCAAGGAACAGGTGCAGAAGGCGGTCGCCGGCCTGGCGTCGGCATCGTCGGCCACCTGCGCCGCCGGTCTGGACGGCAAGGTGGGTGCCACCACGACCTGCGAGGTCACCAAGGACGGAACCCCGTCGAAGGTCGTTGCCGAGGTCGCCCAGGTCGATGCGGCCAAGCTCGGACTGGAACTCTCCGTCTACACGATGCTGCCCAAGCAGAAGGTCGAAGAGGTCCTGATGCAGAAGCTGGCCGCCGACGGCACGCCGGTGGAGACCGTGGATTGCGTCGATGACATCGCCTCCAAGGTCGGCAGCACGGTCGAGTGCGTCACGGTGACCGGCAATGACCAGCAGGGTTATGACGTCACCGTCTCCGAGGCCGAGGGCGACACCGTCAACTTCGACTACAAGGCCAAGCCCTAGCGGTAAGCCCGCGAGCGTAGCCTCAAGGTCGTGACGTCGACCGTCGTGCGTCGCAGCCCATGGCCGGTGTTTATCGCCGTCGCCGCTCTCGCGGGTGTCGTCGCGGCAAGCCTTGGGGCGCTGTCCCTCGCCGATGCTCTGACGGCCACCGGCCTGCCCGATCCGGGTCCGGTGACTACTCTGGGCCTGCCGTTCGTGCGCGGGGTCGGTGAGATCGCCGCCGCCGCTGCGCTCGGCGGGTTGTTGTTCGCCACGTTTTTCGTCCCACCCCAGGACAGTGGTGTTCTCGACGCCGCCGGATACCGGGCGCTGCGGATGGCGACGGTCGGTTCGGCGGTGTGGGCCGTCTGCGCGGCGGCCCTGGTGCCGCTGACCGTTTCTGACGTCTCCGGCAAGCCGTTGCACGAGCATTTGAATCCGGTGGAGATCTGGCGGGTGGCCGGACTGATCGACACCGCGTCGGCCTGGCGGTGGACCGCGGTGCTGGCGTTCGTCCTCGCCGTCGCCAGTCGGACGGTGCTGCGCTGGTCCTGGACCCCGGTGCTGTTCGCGCTGTCCCTGCTGACGCTGGTTCCACTGGCGTTGACCGGTCACTCCGCGGCCGGTGGCGCGCACGATCTGGCGACCAACAGTCTGCTGATCCATCTGGTTGCCGGTGCGTTGTGGGCCGGGGGGCTGCTTGCGCTGATGGCCAATGCGATGCGCGGCGGGCAGTACACCGATCTTGCGGCGCGGCGGTTTTCCGCGGTCGCCCTCTGGTGCTTCGTCGCGATGACGGTGACCGGCGTCGTCAACACGCTGGTCCGGGTGCGGCTCTCCGATCTGTTCGCCACGTTCTACGGCTGGCTCGTGGTCGGCAAGGTGATCGCGCTGGTCGTTCTGGGAGTGCTCGGGTGGCGCCAGCGCCGTCGTGCGGTCACCGCCCTGCAGTCCGATCCGGACGCCCGAGGCCCGTTGATCCGGTTGGCGACGGCCGAAGCGCTG
>JAHBAP020000473.1 GCA_018500005.2 Mycobacterium sp.
CTACACCATCAAGAACGCGATATGTCTGCACGAGGAGGACAACGCCGTCCTGTGGAAGCATGTCGACTACAAAAACGGAGCTGAGGTGCGTCGCCAACGTCGGATGGTGATCTCCTGCCATGCCACGGTGGCTAACTATGAGTACCTGATCTACTGGCGCCTGTATCAGGACGGGAACATCGAGTGCGAGATTCGCGCCACCGGAATCATGGTGACCACCCCATTCCCGGAGGGCTCGGCCCCGCCGCCGTACGGGACTGTCGTCGACAGAAATACCTACGCTCCGTTCCATCAGCATTTCTTGGTCGCCCGGCTGGACCTGGACGTCGACGGGGCGGACAACACCGTCATGGAGATCGACTCCGTCGCGCCACCGGTGAACGCCGACAATCCCTACGGGCTGGCCCTGGTGACAGAGGCAACGCCGATCACCTCCGAAGCGGAGTCCGCCCGGGACTTCGACTGGTCGACCCAGCGGAGTTGGAAGGTGGTCAATCCGAACAAGACCAACAAGCACGGCACCAACGTCGCTTACAAGCTTGTTCCCGGAGCGTGCTTCCCGCCGATGATGGATCCGTTGGCGCCCCAGTATCTGCGGGCTCCGGTGATCGGCCACACCCTGTGGGTGACCAAGAACAGTTCGGATGAACGTTGGCCGGCCGGCGCTTACCCGGTTCAGTCAGAGTTCGACACCGGGATGACCGAGTGGATCAAGGACGACGCGCCGCTGGGGAACACCGACGTCGTGCTCTGGTACGTGTTCGGTATCCACCACATCACCCGGATGGAGGAATGGCCGATCATGTCGGTCGACACCGTGTCGTTCTGGCTCAAGCCGACCGGCTTCTTCGACCGCAATCCGTCGATCGACGCGCCGCCCACCCCCAAAGGGGGAGGGGGCTCCTGCCACACCTAGTCCACGATGGTCGGGGTGTCTTTGTGCAGGGTCTCTCCGTGGAAGAAATCCGGCTGTACCGAGCGCCACACCATCATCAGCACCAGCCCGAGCAGGATCAGCCCCAGGCCTAGTACGAGCACCAGGCCGACGCCGAAAATGCTTGCGCCGCTGCCGTACTCGGGTGAGGCGCTGTCATGGAGCGTGACGATGAGCACGCCGAACAGTCCTATTCCGCCAAGCAAGGGGAAGATCAACTTGAAGATCACACTCTTTGCGTTGATGAACAACTCGCGGCGGAAGAACCAGATGCAGGCGAATGCGGTCAGGCCGTAGTAGAAGCAGATCATGATGCCCAGCGAGTAGATGGTGTCGGTGAGCGCGTTTTCGCTGAGCAGAATCATCACCGAGTAGAAGACGCCGGCGAAGACGCCCGCGGCTACCGTTGCATAGGACGGAGTCAGGTACCGCGGGTGGATCGACCCGAAGCGGGCGGGCAGGGCCTTGTAGGTGGCCATGCCCAGCATGGTGCGCGATGCCGGCAGGAAGGTGGTGATCAGACTGGCCACGCTCGAGGCCAGCACCGCCAGGTACAGCAGGAGGTGCCAGGGATTGCCCAGTACCGGTTCGGCCAGCGCACCGAAGACGTTGTGGGCGATCTTCTCGTTGCCCAGCCCATAACCCTCGGTCCCGACGCCGGCGAAGGTCACCGCCGCGATCGACACCAGCAGGTAGGTGATCAGGATCGACAACACGGTCAGCAGAGCCGCGCGCCCCGGTGTCTTGTCGGAACCCTTGGACTCCTCGTTGACCGTCAGGCAGGTATCCCAGCCCCAGAACGCGAAGATCGACCCGGATAGGCCGGCGATGAACGCCGACAGCGTCAGCCCGGCCGGGCTGAACCAGTCCCAGCTGAATTCGATGCCGGAGGGGTTGCCGCCGGACTTCACCACCGCCACCACCGCGAAGACGAACAGCATGGCGAGCTGGAATCCGACCAGGATGAACTGCACCTTCTCGGTGGTGGTGATGCCGCGGTAGGCGATGAAGGTGGCTATGCCCAGGAATGCGAGGCAGGTCGCGACATTGATCGCGTGGTTCTCCCAAAGGCTTCCAACGGTCGGGCTTTTGAAGATGTCGCCGAGGAGTTGATAGAAGAACTCCACCGCAACCCCGGCCAGGTTGGACAGCACGATGGCGGTCGCGAGGATGGCCGCCCAACCGCCCAACCAACCGACATATGGTCCGAATGCCTTGCTGGTCCACGTGAACGAGGTGCCGCAGTCGGGCATGACCTTGTTCAGTTCGCGATATGCGTAGGCGGCGAAGAACATCGGCAGGAAGCCCGCGATGATCACCACCGCGGTCTTGTGGCCGGCCTGGGTGACCAGGATTCCGATAGTCGCTGAAAGCGTGTATGCCGGTGCGACGCAGGAGATGCCGAGCACGACGCTGCCGAAGACCCCCAACGAATTACGGGAGAGGCCCTTCTCCTGAAGGTCGGCCTCAGGAGCGTGGTCTATCTGGTGTGTCTCTTCCATCAGCCCCCGCTGGGATCGCGTCGATCTGACCGAACTTAGGAGTACCGTACCGCTGACACGATCACGTGTTCGGAGTTTGCTTTGTATGTCAGAGCTTGAGCGGGCGGAGGGGCACCGGCATGACCCAGACAGTCGATATTGCCGAGACCGGTGTCCTCGTCGGGGCTGACGGCTCCGAGCATTGCCTGGCCGCGGTTCGCTGGGCGGCTGACAGCGCGGTCGCCTACGGCCTTCCGCTGACCATCCTGTACGCGCGGCCCGACGCCATGGCGTCGCCGATGTTGGTGGCGGAGCCCACCGGCGTGCTGCTGGAGGCGGTTGAGCAGGTCCGCGGCAGGCACCCCGGACTCGAGGTCCGGACGCTGCAGATGCCCGACGCCCCGGTGCAATCGCTGCTTGCGGCGGGGGAGAACGCCGACGTGCTGGTGCTCGGGTCGCGCGGGGTCGAGGGTTTCCGCGGACTCCTGCTGGGGTCCACCACGATGCACGTCGCGCCCTATGCCCAGTGCCCGGTGGTGGTGGTCCACTCCGGCACCGAGGGCGGCGTCAGGTTCGAGGAATTCGCGGAATACCCAGGCAACCCTGGTCAGGTCGTCCTTGGTTACGACGGATCGCCGGCCTCGAATCGGGCCGCCGCGTTCGCCTTTCGGCACGCTGAGGCCATCGGCTGCGGTGTCGTCGCGGTCAGTGTGGAGGCCAGTCGCAGCGAGCCCGAGACCGAGCAGATCGACCCGGAGAACGCCACGCCCGGTTCGGACACCAGTGCCTTCCATTCGCCGGTCATCGTCACTGCCAGTGCGTTCCCGGACGTACCGGTGTCCTTCGTGGCCGGAACCGGCCGTCCGGCCGAGGTGTTGCTGTCCGAGGCGGTGGGCGCGGAACTGCTGGTCGTCGGTAGCCGCGGCTCCGGCGGGTTCTCCGGGCTGATCATGGGCTCGGTGAGCCAGAAGGTGCTGGCCCATGCCAGCTGCCCGGTCGCGGTACTGCACCCCGGCATTCCGGCTGAGACTGCGGCCGGGATTGCTTGAGCGCCAGCTCATTTCACCGGGAGTGCCAGGCCTGCCGCGCGGCGGTCCCCTGGGCGACGTTCTGCGGCGAGTGCGGCGCGAACCTCGAGGCGCCGGTCACCACCCGCAGCATTCTGCTACGGCCCCGGGTATTCGCCGCCGCGCCTGGCGAAGCACTGTCGGTGCCCCGTATCACCAGCACCTTGTTACCCCGTCTGGCCGCCCCGGCGCGTAGGCCATTCCGGCTGGCCCTCGCCCTGCTGCTGGTCACCATGATCGGTCTGGCGGTGCTGCGGGCGAACGTGCCGATGGGGGTGGTCTCCGTGCTCGGCGGCCCGGCGATCTTCGTGCTGTACATGTGGCAGGCCGACGCTTTCCGGGACATCCCAGCCCGCGCACTGGTGATCGCCGGGCTGACCGGCGCCGGGACGGCGGTGGCGTGGTGGGTGTTCGCCGGACGTCTGCTGTCCAGTTCCTTCGGCGTCACGGCGGCGGCGGGGCAGGCGCTGTTGAACGCACTCGCCAGCGTCGGGCTGACCGCCAACCTCGGCGGCGCGGTGTTGATGGTGCTCGCCCCCGTGGTGGTACGACTGCTCCGGATCCCGGTGCGCGACTGCATGGACGGATTCGTCATCGGTGCATTCGGAACTCTTACGCACATGGCCGCGGCCAGCATCACCTGGATGATGCCGCAGATCGTCGCGGGCCTGCTCGATCCGGAGAGCGCGGGCAGGCTGTTCGAGGATGCGATCACCTACGGGGTCATCGATCCGCTGATCAGCGTCTCCCTCGGCGGACTGGTCGGCCTGAGTCTGTGGTTCACGCCGAATCCCGCCGGGCCACAGCACCGTAAAGCTCGCTGGGCGCTGACCCTATGCACTGTGTCGGCAGCAGCGCTGTACGCCGGAGTATGGCTGGTGGACGCACTGGCCCCGCCGCTCCTGGCAGCCCATCAGCAGGAGTTCCTCGAACTCGCGGTGAACCTCGTCCTGGCCCTGCTTGCGGTGCTCACCGCCCGGTTCGGCGTGCAGATCGCCCTGCTACACGCAGCACCCGGCCCCACGACGGATCAGCCCCTGCTCTGCGTGGAGTGCGAGAAGGTGGTCCCCGATATGGCCTTCTGCCCCGCGTGCGGGTCGGCGTCGTTGGCCTCGTCGAGTACGTCCCGTCGCCTTCGCAGGGAGTCGGCAGCGGTCCGCGAACCGGGCCTCGGCGCACCTGCCTAGCGGGGCTGATCACCGTTCCAGGTGAAGCTCTCCACGTACTTGCCCATGTCGATGGCGATCTCCACATTGGCCGCCGACGGAGGTCCGGGACCGAAGTCCGCCGAGAACCTCCGGAAGGGCCCGGTCGCGAGTGCGACGAGGGCGAGATCGTTCTTCACCGCAGCCACCGTCACCAGCCGGATGTCCGTACGGCTCGACACTCCCGGTTGCCGGAAGGTGGCGACGACGCCGTAGCCGGGCTGGTAGCCGACCATCGCATTGGGCAGTTCATAGGCGACCTCGGCTTTGGGGAACTCACGGGCGAGGAGCTGATCGACCACCTGGCGGGCCTGGCGGCCGCGCGCGGGCTCGCCGTAGAGGCGCAGCACACCTCGGTCGCCGACGGTCATTCGTGCCGTGACGCCGTCGGCCGCCGTGGTCACCTGATAAGTCGAACCGGGAGCGGGGTAGGACACCGAGAAGGCGCCACTCGGTGCGTCGAAGCGCGGAAGGCCTGCCACCGGTACCGAATTCGGCGGCCGCCCGCAATCCGGCGGGCACGCGTACGTCGTCTCGTCGGCCACCATCGCGTCCCAGACCAGTCCGCCCGCGGTCGCGATGCCGAGCACCAGCGCCAACGACCCGAGCGTGGCCAGGTACCGCGGGCGGGCCGCACCCCCGGCCGCGTACCGCCCGGGTGGGACCGCGATTCCTTCGTACGTCGGCACGGTCACGATGTCGCTCTTGCCAGCAGGACGGTCTTCACCAGGTTCGCGACATTGGGCGTGCCCAGGCCGGTGACCATGTCGTAGCCTTCCGGACTCGACCGGGAGATCGCGTTTCCGCCCGCGGCGATGTGACGGAAGCCGGGAAATGCCGACTCCTGGGCAAGCTGGTAGAGCAGCGGGTTGAAGTCGCCCAGCGGCGCCGCCCCGCTGCCGACGAGCTTGTCGTTGATCAACGTTGCCAGGCCGGCCCAGATCGGCGCTGCCTGTGAGGTTCCGCCGCCGACTGCAACCTGCTGGTCGAACACGATCCGCACCCCGGTGAAGGGGTCGGCGACCGCCGAGACGTCCGGTACCAACCGCCGCTCCGGCAGTCCCGGGTCTACGGTCTGCCACTGCGGCCGAGCGAACAGAGCCGAGGCGCCACCGGCGGTACCGAGGATGAGCGGCACGTTGTACCAGGCCTGTTCGGCCAGCCAACTACCTTCGGCGTCGGTGGACAGTTTGGTTCCGCCGACAGCCGTCATCTCAGGCAGCGATGCGACCGCGTCCACGCCGACGTCGTCGGGGCTCGGCGGGTCCGCCCAGTTGTGTCCGCTCTTGCACTCCATGCCGGCGAGGTTTCCGGAGGCGTTGAACGCCGTGGTGCCGTTCCGGTGCGCCGCGGCCAGGGCCGCGCGGACCGGAGCGAAGTCGGCGGCGGTGAACACCCGGTCACAACCCCAGCCGATGGAGAAACTCCACACCGCGCCGGGGAACCGCTGATCAACCGACTCCATCAGGGCGCCGAGCTTCTCGAAGGCGGTACCGCCCTCGTGGTTGACGGTCGGGCGCGCATTGACCAGCACGAGTTTGGCATCCGGTGCGATCGCATGGATCACCTGAAGGTTCATGTTCGCCTCCCCGGTGCGCTCTCGGGGCATCCCGCCGATCACCTCCGGTGCGAACCGCGGAAGGCCGAAGCTGTCGGCGAAGGCATCCATGTCCGACTGCAGGAAGCCGTCGAAGGCGAACACCACCACGGTCCGGCCCTTGCCGGTGTGCCCCTCCCGGATCAGCGGGGTCGCGTTGTAGGCATTGTGCAGTTGTTGCGGCAACAGTCCGCCGTCGGGCACCTCCCGCGGCGGACTGGGCATCGCCTCCCGGTAGGGAACGAAGCCGAGTATGCGGCCGATGCCGGAGACCTCCGAGCGCGCGGCGGGCGGGACCCCAGGCTGCTGGCGTGATGCGTAGAAGACGCGCTCGAGTCCGTCTCCCGACCGGTAGTCGTGCACCGCCAAGCCGAACGCGTCACCGAGTGCGCCGGGGTGGCCCTCGATGACGGCCCAGCCGTCGCCCCGACGCCACTGCGCCGTCAGCCCGTGGGCCTGCGCCCAGCCCTTGAGCA
>JAHBAP020000450.1 GCA_018500005.2 Mycobacterium sp.
GGCACGAGCGGCACAACTGGCACCAAGGGCTCAACCTCTACGGCCAAGTAGCCGCCTACCGTCGTCTCCGAAAAGCGTTGTCCGGCAAAGGCGATGATCGCTCAGTCGATGTTGATCACTTCGGCTATCGGCAGGTCGCGACGCTGGGGCAGCAGGTAACGGATGGCGAAGATGCCCTCGGTGAGTCCAGCGGTGTCGATCCAGTTTGGGTGCCCCGGATTCCGGGGGCCGAGGATCATCTCGTAACTGCCGTCGGCGTCGAGTTCGACATCTTCTCCGGTGAGGAAGCAACGGTGCACAGGGATGTCGGGGGTGTTGAACCACCGGTCGTAGAACACGAACGAGCAGAAGCGCGCCTCCGGCAGGTTCCCGCGCAACCGCAGTGCCTGGCCGGGTTGCAGGCTGACGTAGAAACCGTCGTAGGCATTGTCGAGGGTGGGGAAAAGCGCCCCGGTGTACTTGGGTTGATGGACCGGGGCGTCCGGCGGCGGATAGCCGTTGACACCAGCATCGCGCAACACCTCGGTGACACTCATAGTGCACAGCACGCACTCGCGGAAGAACGCCTCGGCCTCGTCGGCGCGTTGCAGCAGCGAGGGTCCCGTTCCCAGCGCAGAATCAAGGCAGGACAACGAGATTGGCGGCGGAACAACGTCGGGCACATGGCGATGGTAAAGCCGAACCATGACCAGGTAGTCGTCGGCCACCAGCGGAATCCACGGGGTTCCGTCACCGGGGTCCGGGCCGCCGATCAACAGGTCGATCTCACCGTCGCGCAGCAATCGGGTGTCGGAGATGTTCGCCGATGGTTCGTTGAAACCGGCCCGCTTGGTGTAGACCTGCAGACCGGCGTAGACCGCATCGCCGATCGGGCCGCGCAACCGGTAGCGCAGGTTCGGGGAGACCGGCGCGCTGAGATAAATGGTGGTCGGGTTGTCGCCGCCGTACTTTCGCCACGGGAGTTCCCAATTCGTCAGCACCGGCGCCGTCGGGTCGCCCTTCTGGAACCACATCTCGGTGGCGATGTCATAGGCCGACAGTAGGAAGAACAGGGCCCGGTCGGCCTCCAGTGGCCCGAGACCCTCCACCTCCCGGGCGACGACGTCAGCGTTCTCCGACAGGGCCTGGGCCAACCGCCGTGCCGGATCCAGTGCGGGCACGGCGGCCGACGCCTCCGGGGTTCCCGTCGTCATGCCTCCCCCCCCCAGGCCCGCCAATGGGGCTCCAACCGCCATCGCTTTGAGGACATCGCGTCGTGGATGAGGACTCGTCACGAACGGCAAGGATATTCGCTTCGGCGTATGGTCGGATCGAGCAAAGGGTTCGCTCTTGAAGTTGGTGACCACGGCCTTGCGGCGCAGGTGCAACCCAATCCCGACAGCCAACCGGATCGATACGGGAATCGGCCACTTCCTTCGCGAGGGGGCCGACTTTCGTTTTGGAACAAAATTGCGATCGCCCCTTTCCCAGGGCGGCTGACAGCGCGTCGAGCAGAGCTAAGGAGTGCCCCCAGTCGGACTCGAACCGACACTTGGCGGATTTTAAGTTCGATCCCCTCGGCGTTTGCAGGGTAAAGCGGCGTTGAGGGGTGCAAGAAGTTGCAGGCTGACGTGCTGAAACCGTTGAAGGATACAACCCGCGTTGGACCTACTGCGGTCCCACTGCGGTCCCAAACCCACAATCAAGCCCGCCCGACGCTAGGGCCGGCTACGGCGCGAACTGACGATGACGCAGCAGGAACATAGACACAGATGCGACGGGCTTGTGTCGGCGCCACCTGCGTGGCTCACTAATGGCGTGGTCCCACTCACCCGGCACGGCGCTGAGGTGCCGTCCGTGTTCAGCCTCCTCGGCACCAATGAGAATGATCTGACCGCGGCGCTGGGTTTCGTGTTGGCGAAGTGCCCACCGCTGGCCGCGGCCCTGACGCAGCGAATCTGCGCCGCCGCCGCCAGCACCGCACAGGGAGACCTGTCGCTGGACCTCGAGGAGCGCGACGCAGCCGGGAGGACCGACCTTGAACTGAAGCTGGGATCAAGCCTGTTCATAGTCGAGGCCAAACGAGGATGGCTGCTGCCCGGCGAGACCCAGTTAGCCAAGTCCCCGGGCCGGACCCCCGCCGCCCCGGGCGGCGGCGCGCTGGTGACACTGTCCCAAGCCTCCCATGCCTTGGCGGCGCAGAGCCTTCCCTCCCACATCGGCGTAGTGCCGGTTGTGCACCTCCCCTGGCGCGATGTGCTCGCCGACGTCAACAAGGTCAGGGCAGACTGTCGCGGCCATGAGCGTCTGTGGCTGGACGAGTTCAACACCTACATGAAAGAGGTGACCAGCGTGCGCCGTGTCGAAGACAGCTGGACCTACTGCGTGGTCCTCAACGACGTCAAACCCGGCGGCACCGCCACATTCAAGGAGATCGTCACCGAGCAGCTGAGTTACTTCCACCCGTACGGAATCGGCGGATGGCCTAACGAGGCGCCGAACTTCATGGCCTTCAGGTGGGCCGGAGCTGTTCAGCGCATCCACCGAGTCGTTGAACATGAGGTAGTGCCGCACCTCAGCGACCGCTGGCCTGAACTCGCCAACGAGGCAGCCAATCGCCCCCACGCGGTCTACCGGCTCGGTCCGAGACTGCCTCCCCACGAACCCATTCCGAACGGAGCTTCCTACCGGGCATCCCGGCTATGGGTGTTACTCGACCAGCTTCAGTCCTCGCCGACCCTCGCCGCGGCGCTGGCCGGGAGCAAGAAGCTGGCCAGCCGCCAGTAACTCGCGGAAACCCCTCCCTTACCTGCATTTCACGGGCGCCACCGAGACTCGACTTCCTCGCGGGCTTTTAAACTAATCACCATGACGAACGCCGATACTCCCGCGGGTTGGTATGACGATGGAACCGGTGCACTGCGCTGGTGGGATGGGACCAGGTGGACTGAGCACACCCAGTCGGGGAATGTGGCCCATACGGCGGACTCGAAGCCGTCGTCCTATGTACAGAACCTCTCGGCCACGTTTGACCCCGCCTCAGACCCAGACGCCATTTGGTCTGCCGTCGGCAAGCCAATCACCGGTATCGGAGGCGGGCGGTACAAGCTGACTGAGCAGTACCTGTTCTTCGAGCGAGGCACCCTGTCGACCAAAGCCCAGCAAATCAGCACACATGAGATCTTCGACGTCGACGCCATGCAGACGATCACGCAGAAGGCACGCGGGGTCGGCACCATCGTTCTGTACGCCATCCGCAGCGGCAGCGGTACGCGCGAGCGGGTCGAACTCGTCGACGTCGAGCGGTTCCGCGAGGGGGTTGCCGAACTCAATCGCGTCTCCCATGCGGCTCGGGAGAACTTGCGGACCAAACAGCAGACCCAGACCGTCAACTACACCGGGGGCCCCGGTGCGCCACCTTCGTCATCGACGAGCACACCCCCCATCGACCTGAATGCCGAACTCGAGAAGCTTGCGAATTTCAAAGAACGCGGCCTGCTCGATGACGAAGAGTTCGCCGCAGCAAAGCGCAAATTGCTGGGCCTCTAATTCAACCCTTCGTCAGCAGCAACGGCGCGCCCATAAGCGGTCCGTCGTCCTCATTCTGAAGTACACCCCAGATGGCATTCGCCGGGTGGCTCTTGAACTTCAAAACCTCCAATCGGAGGTTAGCTCACAGCGGCGGGGCGGCGGGGCGGCGAGTTTACGGGGTCACGTGGATTTTGATGCCGAACTGTTCGACGCACATGAACGTACCGGTGGCGGTGTTGATGAGTTTAAACGTCTCGCCCGCAGATAGGCCGTAGCCGTCGCGCATCTGGTAGACGATGTATTCGCCTTCTCCATCGGATACTCCGGTAGTACCGCCCCCGCCGAGATCGGGCAAGGCGTCGTTCTGTGCCTTAAGGACGAGATTGCACACTTTCTCTGGAGCACCGCCAGCGCCAGGGACGCGGCAATTGCCGTTCAGGTTGCTCCATTGGCCTCCTGCCGCCGCGCAGTCGGAGTATTTGTCGGCATGTGCTGCGGGCACCAAGGCGGTTGTCGTGGAGACGAGAATCAGGCCGATTCCAACGCAGAGCGTTGGCGCCGCAATCGTCCTTCGGGTCCAGGCAGATGTTGCTGCAATTCCCATCAATCTCTCCTGAGCATTCGCTGGCAAGAAGCCTAGCTGGCCATCCCCGACAGTCGCGCTTTCTAAAAGATTCGAACGCCGGCGTTAGCCAGAAACAGAAGGTGGGGTGGATGACGCGGACAACACGACCAGCCCGCCGACCGCCGCCTGAAATAAAGGCAACTGGTTGAGCCAGTTACTGGTATCGGGTTACAGTCTGAGACCAAGCCGACCTGTAGCCCGATCGCGAGGGATCTCATGACCACAGCATCTGGCGGCGTTCCGCGCCGCACCCTGCCCGTCGTTCGCTGGCTGCAGGCCGGTTCGGTCGCGGCGGGGATCGGCATGGCACTGGTCGCGGCGCCGGCGGTCGCTTCCGCCGACTCGGGGCGGGATTCCTCGAGCAATGGCACCCGGACTGAAGCGGCCCGGGATGCCGGTCCGCGCGACACCGGGCAACGGCGGGGGGGTCCCGCGTCGCACCCCCCCGCGGGGGGACCACCCCCCCCCCGCGCGGCGCCTGCTGCGGCCCCCCCACCCACAGCCCCCGCAGGGGGCGAGGGCCTTGTCGCCGGA
>JAHBAP020000319.1 GCA_018500005.2 Mycobacterium sp.
GTGGTGGCCGCGGCGGTGGCCCCGGTGCCCCCGGGCGGGGACGGCAGCCCGAGCGTGGCCACCCCCGGGCCGGCGTCGGCCAACAGGGCGTCGACGTGGCCGTGGTAACAGCCGGAGAACTTCACGATCTTCGACCGTCCGGTGAATCCCCGGGCAAGCCGCACGGCGCTCATGGTGGCCTCGGTGCCGGAATTCACCAGACGCACCAGTTGCACCGGGGGCATCCGGGCGATGATCTCGGCCGCCAATTCGGCCTCCCCGGGCGTCGGCGCCCCGAACGAGAGCCCGTCGGCCGCTGTGCGCGCCACCGCCTCCACCACCGCGGGGTGGGCGTGACCCAGGATCATCGGCCCCCAGGAGCAGACCAGGTCGACGTAGCGGTTGCCGTCGGCGTCGGTCAGCCAGCAGCCCTTCGCCGATGTCATGAAGCGGGGTGTGCCGCCCACCGCGTTGAACGCCCGCACCGGCGAGTTCACCCCGCCGGGAATCACCGCGCAGGCCTCGTCGAAGAGCTTCGCCGAAGCAGCCACCTGCTCGCTCATGGCCACCAGTGTCCCAGCCGGGACGGCCGGGGCCGCGCGTGGGTGCGTATGTGACCAAGGTCCCCTAATGCGGAACGGAGGGCGACACTTCGGATTAGGTTAAGTTACCCTAACTTCGTGTCCTCGGTATCCGACCTGATGCGCCGCCGCCGGCTGGATTCTGGCCGCCCGAGCGGATCTTCGCTCTCCACGCTCGCGCATCTGAGCCCCGGACAGCGGGCCAGGCTGGTCGGTTACGACGAGAACATCGAGGCCAGCGCCGCACGGCGGCTGTTCGACCTGGGCCTGTGCCCGGGTATCGAGGTGGAGATGGTGCGCCGGGCACCACTGCGGGATCCGGTGATCTTCCGGGTCGGCGATTACGAGATCGCCCTGCGTCGCGAGCAGTCCCGAGCGATCCAGGTGGATCGGATTCGATGAGCGGACATCCTGACCACTGCGGCGGCGGTGGGGGCGTCAGCACGGCCACAACCGGCCTGACCCGGTTCGCCGTGGTGGGCAGCCCCAACTCGGGCAAGACCACGCTGTTCAACGGACTGACCGGTCTGCACGCAAAGACCGGCAACTATCCGGGCGTCACGGTGGCCCGGTTCGAAGGCCGGACCCGTCTCGGTGACAACGAGACAGTCGTCGTCGAAGATCTGCCCGGCACCTACAGCCTCGACCCGATCAGCCCGGACGAGCAGATCGTCGTCGATGTCCTGGACACCGGCCACCACAACCAGCGCGTCGATGTCCCCGACGCCATGCTGGTCACCCTCAACGCCACCACCCTGCGCCGCTCACTGGGTCTGCTGGCCCAGTTGCAGCAGACCGGCCTGCCGATCTGCGTGGTGCTGACCTTCACCGACGATCTGGCCCGCCGCGGCGGCCGACTCGATATCGGGGCACTGACTCGGGCCCTCGGGGTTCCGGTGGTGACGGTGGTGGCCGGCCACCGCGACGGTCTGGCGGATCTGCGCCACGTGATGGCCCGGTACGAGTCCTGGGCCACCCCGGTCGTAGCGCCGCCGACCGATCCGACCCAGGTGACCGCATGGGTGGACTCGGTGCTGCGCTCGGCCGACTACGAGTTGCCCGCCATCGACAAGCGCACCCACCGGATCGACTCGGTGGTGCTGCATCCGGTGGCCGGCACCGCGATATTCCTGCTCACCATGTTCGTCTTCTTCCAGACGATCTTCGCCGTCGCCGCACCCCTGCAGGACTACGTCGAAACTTTCTTCGGCTGGCTCGGCGGCCTGGTCGCCGACCACGTGCACATCGGCTGGCTCTCGGCGTTCCTGTCCCAGGCCATCGTCGGAGGGGTCGGCAGCGTACTGGTATTCGTTCCGCAGATCGCCTTGCTGTTCCTGCTCATCGCGATTCTGGAGGGCACTGGTTACCTGGCCCGGGCGGCGTTCCTGATGGACCGCGTGATGGCGCGGGCCGGCCTGGAGGGACGCGCGTTCGTCGCACTGCTGTCCTCGTTCGCCTGCGCGATCCCGGGGATCATGGCCACCCGGTCGCTGCCGTCGGCGAAGGACCGGCTGGCCACCATGATGGGCGCGCCGCTGATGACCTGCTCGGCCCGGCTGCCGGTGTACATCCTGCTGGTGAGCCTGCTGTTCGAGTCCGACGCCAAGGTCGGCGTCTTCAATGCCCGCGGCGTGGTGATGTTCGCGCTGTACTTCTTCGGCGCCCTGTCGGCAATGGTGGCCGCGGCGGTGTTCAAGAAGTTCACCTCACGCGGCGGCGCGATACTGCCGTTCTACATGGAGATGCCGCCATACCAGATGCCGCGGCTGAAAACCGTTGCGGCCGAGGTCTGGACCGCCGCATCGGCCTTCCTGCGCAAGGTGACCTCGATCATCCTGGCCACCACCGTGGTGTTGTGGGTACTGCTGAACCTCCCGATGCGCAGCGACGCCGAGATGGCGGCAGCCGGCATCGACACGACCGACGACACCGCAGTCGCGGCCTACGTGATCGACCACTCCTACGCCGCAGCGGTGGGCAAGGCGGTCGAGCCGGTCTTCTCGCCGCTGGGCTTCGACTGGCGGATCAACATCGGCATTCTGTCCTCGCTGGCCGCCCGCGAGGTCTTCGTCGCCACCCTCGGCCAGGTGGCTGCGGCCGAGGATCCGGAGAATCCGGCGAAGGCGCTGCGCGACATGACCGTTCAGCAAGGACCCGAGGCCGGCAGGACCCTGTTCGACGCCCCCACCATCGCGGCGTTGCTGGTGTTCTTCATGTACGCGCTGCAGTGCATGTCCACCGTCGCGGTGTTGCGCCGGGAGAGCGGATCGTGGAAATGGCCGGCGATCGCCTTCGGCTACATGTTCGTGCTGGCGTGGACCATGGCATGGCTGGCGAGAACCGTTGTGACACTGTTCGTCTGACGTGATCGCAATACACGCCGAACGGGTGGCCGACGACCCCCAGGCGGTTCGGTGGGTGATGCCGGCGGGCACGCTGCCTCCGGGACGGGTACGACACGCTCCGGGTCGGCTGGGAGAACTTCTGCGCGACACAACACTGTCCGATGCGCTGGTCGAGCCGACGGCGATCTGGCTGCGACTGCGCGACGGGCTGGCCTGGTCGCAGCGGGGCGGCGAGGTTCAGAAGGCGCTGGCCGAGGCGCTCGCCGACCGGGACGGCTGGGAGATCTCGCCCGCTCCCGGCGACGTCCTCGAGCGGGTCACCACCGATGTGCTCGCCGGTTCGCTCGGCGAGTTCGTCGGTTCCCATGGCGGTTCTGTGGTCGCCCGCCGCGACGGCGAGGACGTCGAGGTCCACCTCGGCGGGGCCTGCGAACACTGCCCGGCCGCTGAGTACACCCTGCGCCTGCGCCTGCTGGACGCGATGAAGCGGCGCTGCCCGGACGTCGTGGCGTCCGGGCATGGACACGGCCGGCTACGACTGCACCTCCCCCCGAAGTGATCCGTATCACTGGTATAACCAGTTGACGTGTAGCCAGTACACCTCGCAGTATTGACGGCGTGGAACTTCAGCCCATCACCCGCACCGCGGTGTCGGACACCATCTACGGACAACTGGTCAACGAGATCCTGACTGGCCGGCTACCGGCCGGTCAGGCGATGCCGTCGGAGCGCGAACTGGCACTGGCGTTCCAGGTGAACCGGCACGCGATCCGCGAAGCGCTCAAACGCGTCCAGCAGGCCGGGCTCATCAAGATCAGCCGCGGTGGCAAGACCCGGGTGCTGGACTGGCGCAGCAGCGCCGGCCTCGAGGCGCTCAGCGCACTGGTCGGCGCCGGCGTGGTGCCGGCCGACGCCATTCTGAGCGATGTCGCGGTGATGCGACGGACGATCGGCGCCGACGCCGCCCGGACGTGCGCCCAGAACGCCTCCGACCAACAGTTGACGGCAGTGTCCGATGCGGCGCGGGACTACCCCGAGGCCGGCGGCGAAGGCGCGGACCTCGAGTTCTGGACGACGGTTGTCGACGGCTCGGGAAATCTCGCCTATCGGCTGGCGCTGAACACCCTCGTCGCCGCGATCAACGACATCGGCGCGACGATGATCGCCGAACTCGGCTCGGCCGAGTTGGGTGACCGCGACGCCCATGTCGAACTCGCCCGGGTCATCGCCGCCCGTGACGCCGAAGAGGCACACCGGCTGGCCCATCAGATGCTGTCCCACATCGTCGTCGCACTCACCCCGGAAGGGAAATGACATGGCCGAGATAATCCTCTATGCCATACCGGTTTTCGCGCTCTGCATGATTCTGGAGGCGGCGGCGTTCTACCTGTTGCCCGACGACGACGGACCGCGTGCGCCCCTTGGTTACGAGCGCCGCGACACCGTCACCAGCCTGAGCATGGGGATCGGCAGCGTGCTGATCAATATCGGTTGGAAACTGGTGGTGCTGGCCGCCTACACCGGCGCCTACCTCCTGGCGCCGTTCCACCTGCCGGCCGACAATCCGCTGACCTGGATCGCCCTGTTCGTGGCCGACGATTTCGCCTACTACTGGTTCCATCGCACCCACCACGAGATCCGGGTGTTCTGGGCTAGCCATGTCGTGCACCACTCCAGCGAGCGGTATAACTTGTCGACGGCCCTGCGCCAGCCCTGGACACCGTTCTCCGCCTTGCCGTTCTGGGTGGCGCTCGCCTTCCTCGGATTCGCGCCATGGATGATCCTGCTTCAGCAGTCCGTCAGCTTGCTCTACCAGTTCTTCATCCACACCGAACGGATCGGAAAGCTCTGGGCCCCGGTCGAATTCGTGATGAACACCCCGTCACACCACCGGGTGCACCACGGCTCCAACGCCCAGTACCTGGACAAGAACTACGGCGGCATCCTGATCGTGTGGGACCGGCTGTTCGGGACTTTCGAAGCCGAAGGCGAGCGCGTCCGTTACGGACTGACCAAGAACATCAACACCTTCAACCCGCTGAAAGTGGCCACCCACGAGTGGGTTGCGATCTGGCGTGACTTCCGTGGCGCAGACGACTGGTCCGCCCGCTGGGGCCACCTATTTCGGCGCCCCGGCTGGAGCCCCCAGCCGGAGGGCGTCAGGCAGGCTGGGCAGGAAATGCCGGGTGGCGAATTCCCGGATTCCCTCGTCCGTCTCGACCGGGTCGGGGCTGGGCAGTAGAAGCAGCATCATCGCGTAGCGCCAGATGTTGTCGGCCAGTTCGTGGACCACGGCAGGACCGATCCGATCTGCGAAGCCGGCCGGCAGGATCACCCGCAGCGCCATTTCGATCCGGGCCACCGCGGAGTCGTAATGCCGTTGGGCCAGTTGCAGACTCAGAGCGGGCTCGTCGACGATGATCCGGTTGAGCACCCGGTGCCGGCGAACCCGCAGAATCGCCGAGGTGAACGCCTCGACGTAGTAGTTGGATTGCGGGCGTGCGGCGGTCAGCTCTTCGGCGAGATCGGCGAACAGGCGGGTGTTCTCCCGATCCATCACCGCCCCGACGAGGTCGTCGCGGTTGGCGAAGCGCCGGTAGATCGTGGTACGGCTGACACCGGCCCGTCGTGCGACATCCTCGAGGGCGACCTTGCGGATGCCGTGCCGATCGAACTCGACCAGCGCGGCGTCGAGGATGGCCTCGGTTGCGGCATCAGGCATAGCGGGCGAAGCCCTCTCGGGCATAAGGGACTAGGCGCAACTTCTCCGGGACCATCGACCACGCCCAGTTCACCGGCGCCGAGCGACAGAACGCGGCGAAGCGCTGGTAACGACGCTCCTTGCGGTCATCCCACGGCAGCCCCAGGATCTCGCGGGTTCGCGGCGGCATGCCCCCGGTTGTCAGGAAAGCGGCAAGCGGATTGAACACCGGCGCAATGACTTTCCATGCCAGCGGCGATACGCCCTTGGGCTTGGGGAATCCCTTGGTGACATAGCCGACGCCGTAGCGGGCGGTGCGGTGGCCGACGAGCACGTCATTGATCATGTGGTCCCAGTACTTCTCGAATTCCGCGTAGTCGGCGGGCATCGGACGGTCGCTGACGCCATAGCGGCGGTACCAGGTCTTGGACTCCAGGTACATCTGCTCCTTCTCGGCGCGCGACAGCTTCTTGACGAAGGTGTCGGTGAAGTAGAGGACCTGATCGAAGAAGGTCGCATGCGCCCAGTAGTAGGTCTCCGGGTCCAGGGCGTGGTAGCGGCCCTTGTTCTCCGGGGTGACGAACTCCGCGGGCATCTCGCCCTTGATGTTCTTGTGGAAGTCCCGGACCGTGCCACCCGCGTTGTCTGCCTCGCTGCCGTAGACCGTCCGGTAGATCGGCGGCAGCGAGCGCTTGATCCGGGCTGCGGTATCGGCGAAGAAGACTGAGTGGTCCACGACGCCCTGGCCGAGTTCGGCCAGCATGTTCTGCAGCACCGCCGGCCGGGGTCCGATCAGCGCGATGCGACGGTCGCCGAAGTACTTCCACACCAGCGAGTCGGGACCCAACGGCAGGGCTCCGTCGTCGCTAACGGAGGTGTGCGCGGGCGTCGACTTCTGCGCGATCTCGGTCATACGACACAGTGTTACAGATAATGCATTTTGTACCAAGATCCAAGGCACGTCGGGTTAGCCCGCGACCCGGAAGGCACTGATGCCTGTCTCTTATACACATCT
>JAHBAP020000511.1 GCA_018500005.2 Mycobacterium sp.
CGCCTGTCCACCGGCGGCGGGCTCTTGCCGCCCTTGCGGATGGCCGGCACTCCGACCCCGAGCCTGCGCGCGACCGCCCCGCCGCCGTGGCACGGCCGCACGTACAGCCTCGAATACGGCAGCGCCACCCTGGAGATACCGGCAGAGGGCATCGCGCTGGCCGGCCGGCGGGTCGCCATCGTCGACGATGTGTTGGCAACCGGCGGAACCGTGGCCGCGGCCAACGACCTGCTCGCGACCGCGGGAGCGACGGTGACGGCGGCGGCCGTCATCATGGAACTGGCCGCCCTGGGCGGCCGGGATCGGCTCGCCCCGCTGACCGTGCACAGCCTCCAACTGCTGTAAAGGCGATATCCTCGGCAGCAACGGAGGTGAGCATGACGGACGAACCGGGCGCAGCGGTCCCGCCGGTCGCCGAGCTGCCCGAGCCGCTTCCCGCGAAGGCCGCGAGCGCGTCCCGCCGGGTGCGGGCCCGACTGGCCCGCCGGATGACCGCCGGGCGCAGCACCATCAACCCGGTTCTGGAACCGCTGGTCGCGGTGCACCGGGAGATATACCCCAAAGCGGACCTGGCCACCCTGGAGCGGGCCTATGAGGTCGCAGACGTCAAACACGCCGACCAGTTGCGCCGCTCCGGTGACCCCTACATCACCCACCCACTGGCGGTGGCCAGCATCCTGGCCGAACTCGGCATGGACACCACCACGCTGGTCGCCGCGCTGCTGCACGACACCGTCGAGGACACCGGGTACACCCTGGAGGCGCTGACCGCCGAGTTCGGCGATGAGGTCGGCCACCTCGTCGACGGTGTCACAAAACTCGACAAGGTCGTCCTGGGCAGCGCCGCCGAGGGCGAGACCATCCGCAAGATGATCATCGCGATGGCCCGCGACCCCCGGGTGCTGGTGATCAAGGTCGCCGATCGGCTGCACAACATGCGCACCATGCGGTTCCTGCCGCCGGAGAAACAGGCCCGCAAGGCCACCGAGACCCTGGAAGTCATTGCCCCCCTTGCCCATCGGCTCGGGATGGCCACCGTCAAATGGGAACTGGAGGATCTCTCTTTCGCGATCCTGCACCCGAAGCGGTATGAGGAGATCGTCCGGTTGGTCGCCGACCGCGCGCCGTCGCGGGACACCTATCTGGCCAAGGTGCGCTCCGACATCGGCGCCGCACTGGGTGCGATGAAGATCCATGCCACCGTCGAGGGCCGGCCCAAGCACTACTGGTCGATCTACCAGAAGATGATCGTCAAGGGCCGCGACTTCGACGACATCCACGACCTGGTCGGGGTGCGGATCCTGTGCGACGAGATCCGCGACTGCTATGCCGCGGTCGGGGTGGTGCACTCGCTGTGGCAGCCGATGCCGGGCCGGTTCAAGGACTACATCGCCCAACCGCGTTTCGGGGTCTACCAGTCGCTGCACACCACCGTGGTCGGGCCGGAAGGTAAACCACTGGAGGTGCAGATCCGTACCCGTGACATGCACCGCACCGCGGAGTATGGGATCGCTGCGCACTGGCGCTACAAAGAAGCCAAGGGCCGCAACGGCGTTCCGCATACGCACGCTTCGGCCGAGATCGACGACATGGCCTGGATGCGCCAACTGCTGGACTGGCAGCGTGAGGCCGCCGACCCCGGTGAGTTCCTCGAGTCGCTTCGCTACGACCTCGCCGTGCAGGAGATCTTCGTGTTCACCCCCAAGGGGGATGTGATCACGCTGCCCGCCGGATCCACCCCGGTGGATTTCGCCTACGCGGTGCACACCGAGGTCGGCCACCGCTGTATCGGCGCTCGGGTCAACGGCCGGTTGGTGGCACTGGAGCGCAAACTCGAAAACGGTGAAGTGGTAGAGGTTTTCACCTCCAAAGCGCCCAATGCAGGACCGTCCCGGGACTGGCAGGGCTTCGTGGTGTCTCCTCGGGCCAAGGCCAAGATCCGGCAGTGGTTCGCCAAGGAACGCCGCGAGGAAGCCCTGGAGGCCGGCAAGGACGCCATCGCCCGCGAGGTGCGCCGCGGCGGCCTTCCGCTGCAACGGCTCGTCAACGGCGAGGCGATGGGGGCGCTGGCGCAGGAACTCCGCTATGCCGATGTCTCGGCGCTCTACACGGCGGTCGGGGAGGGCCACGTCTCCCCGCGTCACGTAGTGCAGCGACTGCTGGCCCAACTGGGCGGCGCCGAGGACGCCGAGGACGAGTTGGCCGAGCGGTCCACTCCGGCCACCATGCTCGTGCGTCACCGCAGCAACGAGGACACCGGTGTGGCGGTGCCCGGGGCGCCGGGGACGCTGACCAAACTGGCCAAGTGCTGCACACCGGTCCCGGGCGACAACATCATGGGATTCGTGACCCGCGGCGGCGGGGTGAGCGTGCACCGCACCGACTGCACAAATGCCGCCGACCTGCGTCAGCAGTCCGAGCGGATCATCGACGTGCTGTGGGCGCCGTCGCCGACGTCGGTATTCCTGGTCGCAATCCAGGTCGAGGCCCTCGACCGGCACCGGTTGCTCTCCGACGTCACGCGGGTACTGGCCGACGAGAAGGTCAACATCCTGTCGGCGTCGGTGACCACGTCCGACGAACGGGTGGCCATCAGCCGGTTCACCTTCGAGATGGGCGACCCCAAACATCTCGGCCACCTTCTCAATGCGGTGCGCAACGTCGAGGGCGTCTATGACGTGTACCGGGTGACTTCGGCCGCCTGACGATGCCGCCGAGGGACGAGGCGGAGGAGGAGGGCGGCAATTTGACTTCGGCGGCCTGACGATGCCGCCGAGGGACGAGGCGGAGGAGGAGGGCGGCAATTGACTTCGGCCGCCTGACCGTCGAGTCAACGATGCCGCCGAGGGACGAGGCGGCGACCGGTAGGGTGTGCCCATGTCCGAAGTGCCCCTGATGACTGGGTTCCCCTCCGACCCGTCGTCACGTGTGACGCTGGTCAACTGGCAGGATCCCCCGTTCAATCGCTGGTCTTTCCAGCATCTGCGGGAATTGATCCCTACCCAACGCATTTCGCGCGGGCAGGGACCTGTCCGGCCACTGGATTCTGCCGAGGCGCCACTGGACCCTGCGGCGGTCGCCGTGCAGCGAGTCGACGACCGGCGATCGACGCTGGCCGACGTTCTCGCCGAGACTTGGACCGACGCGGTGGTGATCGTTCACGACGGTCGTGTCGTGCTGGAAAGCTACGGCAACGGGATGGCCCCGGACACGGTGCATCTGATGATGTCGGTCACCAAGTCGGTCGTGGGTTGTGTGGCCGGAGTGCTGATGAGCCGGGGCCTACTCGATCCGAGTCTGCCCATCGACCTCTACGTGCCCGAGATCGTGGGTTCGGGATACAGCGGGGCAACCACCCGCGATCTGCTCGACATGCGCACTGGCGTGCTGTTCCGCGAGGAATACACCAACCCGGACTCCGAGGTCCGACAGATGGAAAGCTACATGGGCTGGCGACCCGGTTTGAGTCCCGGATACAACGGCGGGATGTATGCCTTCCTCGCCTCGATGAGCGGGGCCGGCCCGCACGGTGGGTCGTTCGTATACCGGTCGGCGGATACCGACATGCTCGGCTGGGTGTGCGAGCGCGCCGCCGGTGTCCGGATGGCCGACTTGATCTCCGATCTGGTCTGGCGGCCGATCGGAGCGGAGTTCCCGGCCGAGATCACCTGTGACGGAGTCGGTTCGGCGATCCACGACGGCGGGATGTCGGCGACGGCCCGCGACGTGGCGCGGTTCGGGCAGATGCTTCTCGATGACGGCTCTGTGGCAGGCGTGCCGGTGGTGCCGAACCCGTGGTTGGTGCAGTCGCGCACCATCGACCCCGACATCCGGGGAGCCTTCGCCTCGTCGGCCTCCGACGCGACGCTGACCGGGGGCTGGTACCGCAACCAGTTCTGGTACGTGCCCGGACCCCTTGGTGACCTCCAGGTGTGCCTGGGCATCCATGGCCAGATGGTCGTCATCGACCGGGCCACCAAGACGGTGTCGGTCAAGATGTCGTCATGGCCGGCAGCGCAGACGCCGTCTTACCTCGTCGATACTCTCCGGGCATTCGCCGAAACGGGCCGGTTCCTTGCCGGATTGTCGGGAGCCGCCCCGGCCGCGGGCCCCTTGACCGGTCCGATCAGCATCGTCAAGGGCCGCGAACGCGGCGACGCCTGACCAACTTCGCGCTGGCTACTTCACGAAACCGATCGGGTAGACCGCCGGCGGACTGGGCAGCGGTTCGCTGACGTACAGCGCGCGGATGCCGTCGATATAGCTGTGGCAGCGGCGGGTGAGCCCGTCCTCGGTCTGCATGCGGCCCTTGGTGACCAGGATGCCGAGATCGGCTCCTTTGAACCGGTAGTCGCCCGGTCCGTAGACGCGCAGGAAGAAGCACTCGTCCTCGTGGGTCACGTCATGCCAGTCGTTGGTGACGCCGATGAAACGGAGCTCGCCGTCCTCGGTAAGGCGATAGCGACCGGTCTGCGGCGCGGCCAGAATGCGCTCCACCGAGTCGTTGGGCTCTTTCATGATCAACTGGGCCCACACGTCCACGGCGGCCAGTTCTCGCCAGCGCTCGTTGATTTCGTCGACGTCGACCTGGTAGTCGACGTCCATGAACTCGAGAAGGTGGAACAGGAACAACGGAATGTCGGCGTAGGCACCCGCGGTGACATTGGTCATCGAGGACGCACCCGATATCCGCGGGTTGAGTTCGCCGAGGTACACCTCATCGGAGTCGAGGTCGACCAGAACGTCCACTTCGAAGAAGCCCCGGTAACCCTCCTGTCGGAGCCGGTCGCCGAGGCGGCGCACGTGCTGGATCGCAACGCTGCGATGTGCCTCTGAGAGCGCCTCGGGGAAGAGGTCGTTGCCGCACCAGCCACCGCGGTAGGGCGTCAGTTCCGGGTAGCCCGTCAGGTCGGTCATGAACGGTCCGACGACGGTCCCGTGCTCGGTGTTGACCGCCTCCACCGCAACCGCACGGTTGTTGATCCGTTTCATGATCTTCAGGTCCTGGCCGATCATGTTCTCGCTGTCGCGGTCCCAGTCGGCTTCCTTGGTGATGAAAAACGTGGTCTTGCCGGAGTCGCCGTAGGGGGTCTGAACGACCAGGTCCGAGCCCAGGCCGGCCTCCGTGGACAGCTGGTTCAACTGCTGATAGCTGTCGGCGCGGGCCAGGATGTTGGGCACCGAGGGTGCGCCGGCCTCCTCGCCGAGCCGGGTGGTGACGATCTTGGAGTCCAGATGCCGGCGCAGGGAATCCGGCGGCAGGATCAGGTTGTAATCAAGCTCGCGGCAGATCTGCTCAGTCTCCTCGTCGAAGAAGACCATCGCGATCATCGGGCGCAACTGGTTTACCGCGCAACAAGATTCGATGTGCTTCTGCACTTCCACGTCACGCAGAAGATAGTTGTTGATCTCTTCGGAACTGGTGAACTCGATGTAGGGCTTACTGGTCGGGGTGAACACCCGAGGATGGGCTCCTGACCAGGAGTCGTGGTAGACGATGTATTCGAATCCACGCACCCACCGGTCGATCCCCAGCAGATTGAAAGCCGTCGGGCCGACGAAGAAAATCGGCTGCTCGTTGGTCCGGAAGAAAGTGCGGATCTCGGGGATTCCGTTAAGTCCTCGGGATCGGAACACGCTGGATATCATCTGAATTCCCAGGCCCTCCCGGTCGTTTGGCCTCTTCTGTGAGGAATCCTCTCACGTTGTAGATCGCGTTGACCTGGAAACAGCGGGGATATCGATCCAACTAGGGAGGCCCGAATGGCTCAGCATCCACTGGACTCGTTGTCGGCGGAGGAGTTCTGGCGGACCGCTGAGATCCTGCGCCGTGATGGCCTGGTTACCGACGGGTGGCGCTTCAGCTCAATCGAACTCAAGGAGCCTGAGAAGAGCTTCGTCAAGGCCTGGCACTCGGGAGATCCCGTGCCGCGCCAGTCCTTCGCCGTGCTGCTGGACCGGGCCGAGAACAAGACCTACGAAGCCACCGTGGACCTGATTGCGGACAGGGTGGTTTCGTTCGAGCACATCCCCGGTGTGCAGCCCAACTTCACCATCGACGAGTTCTATGAGATCGACGAGGCGATGCGCAAGCATCCCGATGTCATTGCCGCACTTGCCGAGCGGGGCTTCACCGACATGAGCTTGATCTTGATCGACACGTGGGCATACGCCAAGGCCCTGATGCCTGCTTCGGTGGAGCTGGCCCGGGCCGTCCTCCGGCGAGAAGAAAAATATCCGGGCCGGCGGCTCGGCTGGTGCGACATATGGGCCCGTGCGACACCGGACGGCAACCCCTACGGCCATCCGGTTTCCGGCCTTCAACTGGTCGTCGACATGAACACCCATGAACTGCTGGAGATCGACAACGACCACTCCTACGGCCAGCCCGAGGTGGACTGCGAGTACGTACCGTCGGTGCGGGGCATCGAGCCACGGACCGATGTCAAACCGCTGCACATCACTCAGCCCGAGGGTCCGTCGTTCACCCTCGACGGCTCGGAATTGAAATGGCTCAACTGGACGATGCGACTGGGCTTCAACTACCGGGAAGGTCCGGTGATATACCAGCTGGCCTTCGATGACAACGGCACCAAACGCGATGTCGCATATCGGATCTCGCTTGCCGAGATGGTGGTTCCCTACCGGGACCCCTCCTTCGACCACTACCGCAGGACAGCCTTCGACATCGGTGAATGGGGCCTGGGCGTGATGACGACCTCGCTGGAGTTGGGCTGCGACTGCCTCGGCGAGATCGTCTACGTTGACGCCACCCTGGCCAACACCAAAGGCGAGCCCTACACCATCAAGAACGCGATATGTCTGCACGAGGAGGACAACGCCGTCCTGTGGAAGCATGTCGACTACAAAAACGGAGCTGAGGTGCGTCGCCAACG
>JAHBAP020000072.1 GCA_018500005.2 Mycobacterium sp.
CCGGGGCGGCGATCAGGAACACCAGATCGGCCGGGCCGTCGTTGGCGCCGAAGTCGGCCGGCGGTCGTAGTCGGGCGACGGCGATCGAGGCCTGCCGGACCGCCGACGATCGGCAGTGCGGAATGGCGATGCCGCCGGGCAGGCCGGTGGCGGACTGGGCCTCCCGGGCCAGCGCCGCCTGCAGGAGTGCCGCACCGTCGTCGGCTCGCCCTGAATCGGCCACCAGAGCCGCCAACCGCCCGATCACCGCCTCCTTGGTGGAGCCGGCATCGGCGTCGAGCAGCACCAGGTCGGTACTGATGATCGGATTACTCATGGCTCCACCTTCGGGTTGTGATCGGCGGTCACCGAGGTGACAGCGACATCGTCGAGATTGAGTTGACCGGGGGCCGGCATCGCCGATCCGGGAAGTGCGGCGGCGCCGCTGCCGTAGGCGACCGCCATCTGCAGCCGCCCGGGAGCGTCGGCGCCTTCCACCTCTGCGCGCACGTATCCGGCTAGGGAGGAGTCGCCTGCGCCGACCGTGCTGCGCGGTGTGATCGGGGGCGGGGTCGCCAGCCAGGCGCCGTCAGCGTCGACCAGCAGGGCCCCGGTGCGGCCCAGGGTGGCCAGCACCGACCCGACACCGCGGTCGACGAGGTGGCGGGCGGCGTACACCACCGGGCCGGCGTCACCTCGGGCCACCGCCGACTCCAGCGAGTCCGCGGACACCCCGGCCAGGCTGGCGAGTTCCTCGGCGTTGGGCTTGATCAGGTCCGGAGCGACCCGGTCCAGGCCGTCAGCCAGCGCCGCCAGGGGCGCGTCGGAGGTGTCCACCGCAACCTTGCAGCCGTGTGCCTTGAGCGCGGCGGTCATATCGGAATACCAGTGGTCGGGCAGACCCGGTGGGAGTGAACCGGACAGCACGACCCAGTGATCGGCGCGGGCGCGCTGGATGACCGCCCAGGCAAGGGCTTCGGCCTCGGTGGCGTCCAGGGCGGCCCCGGGTTCGTTGATCTTCGTCGTGGTGCCGTCGGGTTCGGTCATGGTCAGGTTGGTGCGTACCGGTCCGGCGACCGGCACCGCGTCGAACGCGACGCCCTGCGACCGCAGTGCGGCCAGGATCGGATCGTGTTCGCCGGCCGGTAGCACCGCGACGACGTCGAGGCCGGCCAGGGTCAGCGCCCGGGCTACGTTGACACCCTTGCCGCCCGGTTCGCTGGACACCGACGACACCCGATGCACCGCCCCGCGCACCAGTTCACCCGGCAGGGTGACGGTGCGGTCGATGCTCGGGTTTGGTGTGACGGTGATGATCATGCGGCCCCCTCTGCGACGACGACTTCCAGGCCGTGGCCGGTGAGGCTGGCCCGGTCGGCGGCGGTGATCTCCGGGTCGGTCACGAGTACGTCCACCGACCCGATCGGGGCGAAGCTGACGAACTCCTCACGGCCGATTTTGGAGGAATCGGCCACCATCACAACGAAATTCGCAGCTTGCACCATGGCCCGTTTGACGGCGGCCTCGTCCGGGTCGGGGGTCGACGCGCCGTGCCGGAGGGACAGGCCGTTGGTGCCGATGAAGGCGATGTCGACGCGGAGGGCTTCAAGGGCGGCGACCGTCTGATTCCCGACGCAGGCCTGGGTCAGGCCGCGCACCCGGCCGCCGAGGACCTGCAGGGAAACCGATCCCATGCCGGCCAGTCGGGCGGCGATGGGGACCGAGTTGGTGATCACCAGCAGTTCGCGGTCGGGGGGAGTCAGGGCTGCCAGCTTGGCGGTGGTGGTGCCGGCGTCGATCAGCACGGTCGAACCGGCCTGCGGGAAGAACTCGGCGGCGGCGCGGGCGACTGCCTGCTTGTGCTGGGCGCGAGTCGTCTCCCGTTGTCCGACGCTCGGTTCGACCAGATGCAGCGCGCGGGTCGGCACTGCACCGCCGTGCACCCGACGCAGCACCCCGGCCCGGTCCAGCACGGCCAGGTCGCGGCGCACGGTTTCGGTGGTGACCTCGAAGGTCTGAGCCAGCTCGGCGACCGAGGCGCGCCCGCGGGAGATCACCTGAGCGGCGATCGCCTGTTGACGTTCCTCCGGGTACACGCATCCCCCAATTGAGTTGGGTCCGATGTGGGGCCGCGCCCACTTGTGTTGATATATGTGGTTTTACCGCCGCTCATGTGTGAATGTCAACGTTTTGTTGTAATCCACTGCATGACCTCAGCGGATTCGACGGTGTTTCAGGGCGTTCCAGTGGTTCCCGGGGTCCGGTTCGCGCCGGTGATCCGAGCCAACCGGCTACCCGCCATCGATGAACTCGCCTCGTCCGGCGCTGTGCCGGAGGCCGACCGTGCCGCCGAGGTGGCCCGGTTCGACGCCGCCGCCGCCGCGGTCGCCGACCGGTTGCGCGAACGTGCCGCGGCGGCCACCGGTCCGGCCTCGGAGGTGCTCACCGCGACCGCGCAACTGGCCCAGGACCGGGCTTGGCTCGGCTCGGCGCAGAACGCGATCAAGGCCGGCAAACCCGCGATCCGCGCGACTGCGGATGCTGCGGCTCAGTTCATCGAGATGTTCACCAAGATGGGTGGGCTCATGGCCGAGCGGGTCACCGACCTGAAGGACATCCGCGACCGCGTGGTCGCCAACCTGGCCGGTCTGCCCGAACCCGGGGTGCCCGAACCGGTCGAACCGTCGATCCTGTTCGCCGAGGATCTGGCCCCGGCCGACACCGCGGGTCTGGACCCGCACCGCGTCGTCGGCCTCGCCACCACGCTGGGCGGCCCGACCAGCCACACCGCGATCATCGCCCGCCAACTGGGTATCCCGTGCGTGGTCGCGGTGAAGGGTCTCGACGACGTGGCCGCCGGGACGATGGTGCTCATCGACGGCAGCCGTGGAACGGTGGCGGTCGACCCGGACCGGGCTGAAGCGGCGGCGGCCGTGGCCGCGGCCGATGTCGCCGCGGCGGCCATGGCGGGCTGGACCGGCCCCGGCGGAACCTCCGACGGGTACGCGGTGTCGATCCTGGCCAACGTCGCCGACGGCACCGCGGCCCGGGCGGCGCGGCAGGCGCCGGTCGAAGGGGTAGGCCTGTTCCGCACCGAGCTGTGCTTCCTCGACGCCGAAACCGAGCCGACCATCGATCAGCAGGCCGCAATCTACGCCGAGGTGCTTGATGCTTTCGCCGGCCAGAAGGTGGTCATCCGCACTTTGGATGCCGGCTCGGACAAACCGCTGAAGTTCGTCAACAGCCCGGAGGAGGAGAATCCGGCCCTGGGCGTCCGCGGGTTCCGAATCATCGACCTCGATGCCGAACTCGTTGCACGCCAACTGGATGCGATCGCGGTGGCAGCCGAGCGGACCGGGAATGCGCCGTGGGTGATGGCGCCGATGATCGCAACGCCCGACGAGGCCCGTCGTTTTGCCGGGCTTGCCCGCGAGCGCAATCTGCACCCCGGGGTGATGATCGAGGTGCCGGCCGCGGCACTGTTGGCCGAGAAGATCCTCGAACATGTCGAGTTCCTGTCCATCGGTACCAACGACCTGACGCAGTACACGATGGCGGCCGACCGGATGTCTTCTGATCTGGCCACCCTCACCGACCCGTGGCAGCCCGGTGTGATCGCTTTGGTCGCTGCGACCGCACGTGCGGGACAGGCAGCCGGTAAGCCGGTCGGTGTGCGCGGCGAGGCTGCCGCTGATCCGCTATTGGCTTGTGTGCTGACCGGTTTGGGCATTACGTCGCTGTCGGCGGCGGCATCGGCGGTCCCCCCGGTCGGAGCCAAACTGGCGTCGGTCACCCTGCAGCAGTGCCGGGATGCCGCCGAAGCGGTCCTGGGCACCTCCAGTCCCGTCGAGGCGCGGGAAGCCGCGCAAGCGGTCCTGGGCTAGTTCGCCGAGTCGGATTCGGCCGCGACCGCCGAAACCGGATAAACCGTTTCGAGTTCGCCGATATTGGCGGCCACGGTTACCAGGGGCAGCGCGGCGTTCTCGGCTGCCGGCGTCGTGGCGGCCTCGGCACGCAGCGTGCGGATGAATTCGTCGCTCATCTCCTGTGGCGGCGGTGTGGCGTCCGGATCGCGCTCGAGATGTGCGCACAGTACCGCCGTGCGTTCTTCCAGTAAGTTTCTGGTGCGCGGAAACACGCCGGCCGGTGGCGGCACGATATCGGCGATGAGATCCGCGGTCGTCCGCAACCGCGGTATGCGACTGGCTTTCTCCATCTCCTCGGTGTCACTGGTGCCGGCGGTCTCGGACAAATAGACCCGCACCGCATCGCCGTGCGTCCGGGCCGCCGTCAGCGCCTCGGCTCCCAGTTCGATCACCGCAGCCTCGGTCTGCGGGGACAGCCCCTGGGTTATCCGCCGCACCGCCGCGCCGAGATAATCGGAACAGGCCACGATGGCGGCCTCCCGGGCCCGTTCGACCGCCAACCGCGCGCCCCCCGGCCACAGCAGGATCGAGACCGCTACGCCCACCAACGCGCCGAGGATGACGTCCTCGATCCGGACCAGGCCGATCTGCCAACCGGTCGGCCGCATCATGTTGAACACGATGAGCACCTGCATGGTGAACATGGCCTGGCTGGCGACGAACGATCCGACCGTCTGAACGTAGGTGGTCCCGAACGTGGCCAGCGGCAACAACGTCCACAGAACCACCGGGTTGATGCCGACCACGGCGATTACCGCCGAACCGATCAGGAACCCGATCGCGGTGCCGAGCAGGGCCCGCACCGCTGTGGTCCGGGTGCCCGAGGCACTGCTGCGAAGCACCGACAGCGCGCCGAGCACCACCCAGAGAGCGTTCTGGACCGGCAGCACCATTGTCACGATCACCGCCAGGGCCAACGCGAGGCCGGTGCGCAGACTGTTGATCACCGTGATGGACCGAGTTCGTAGATAACCGATCAGCGACGTCCACATGCTGCGGTGGCCGTGCACCCGGTCGGCGAAGCCGGTCTCCGGCAGTCCGCGGCCGAGCAGCCGGTCGGGCAATGGCCGGGTGTCGATCGCCGTCGCGGTGGCGACCAGACGTCCGGTCAGGCCGATAGTGGCGCTCATGGTGCGGCGGCTGAGCAGAGTGCGGCCCAGCGCCGCGGCGGCATCGTCATCGGGTTCGACGAGGATGTCGTGAATATCGTTGTCGTAGTGAGTGAAAGCGATCAAGCGGTGGGCGGCGACCACGCCCGTCAATGACGTCGCCTGGGCCGCGCTCGGCGATTGCAAAGCTTCGGCGCTGCCGCGCAGAACTGCGACGCTCAGCCCGTCGATATCGGCGAGCAGCCGCCCGGTGTCTTCGTCGACGCGGTCGCAGAGCCACTGCAAGTTGGACACCACCCGGATCAGGCTGCGACTGCCGGCCGTCATCGCCATCGGGCGGAAAGCGCTGCTGAGGAATTCCGCGCGCAGTGCGGCCATGGCCTCAGTCACCCGTTCATCGGACCTGTCGACGCCCTCGATCCGGTCGGCCAGCGCGGAACACACCAGCGCGGCCAGGTGGCGCAGTTCGGTGGAGTATCGCGGTGGAAACAGGAACAACGCCGCCGGAACGCAGACCGCGAGCGCCAGAAGCCATCCCAGCAACCGGTCGTGGAGTGGTCCGGTGCTGGGCATGCACACCGGTAACAGGAAAGTCATCAGGGCGGCGCGCTGTCCGGCGGCCACCAATTCGCTGAGCAGTCCAAGGAAACTGACCACCGCGCCAACCGCGAAACACAGCAGGACCGCGACCAATGGATGCGGGGCTGCCCAGGTGCCCAGCGTTATCAGGATCATCCCGATCAACCCCAGACCCGCGTAGCCCGTCGCCCGGTTGCTGACCGAGCCGGGGAAATCCGCGGCGACCAGAAGCGCGATGGACCCGACGAGAGTGAACACCGGCGTTAGCGAGGGCCCGGCAATCAGGTAGCTGATCATCGCAGCCAACGGGATCGCGATACCGGCCCGCAATGCCCGGCGCAAGCCGTCACGGCTGGGATCGCGCGTGCGGAGCCGGTCGAGAGTTCCGCGAAAGACGTTGGCCGCCATGCCTTACCGCTGCGGGACGTCGGCGAACCGCCCGGCCTCCAGATCGTCGAGCATCTTCCTATTGACCCACTCGAACATCTGTGCTTCGCGGGGCAGGGTGGACTGTTCGAAGCCGATGAAAACGTAGATGCACCACGCGGCGTAGATCTCCGACTGACGTTGATCGCCGACGATCTCGAACGCGGAGTCGCAAATTAGGTCGAAGCGCTCCTTGTCGACCTCGCGTTGCACAGCGAGCACCTCCGGATCCACCGCACCCCAGGCCCGGATGGCCGCCTCGGCGAGGTGGGGTAGAGACAATCCGACATCAATGGTCGCCTCGATTCGCCGGCGCGGATCGGGCTGGGAGCGCAGCACCTCGATCAGCCGTACGGTCCGGTCCTGGCGCCAGTACGCGATCAACTCCCGGGTGTAGGCGCCCCATCCGCTGAAGTAGTGGTAGAAGGACCCGGTCGTTACACCCAGTCGGCTGCATACCTCGGCGAGTTTGAGCCCGCCGAACCCGAGATCGGCCAGGATTTCCAGACCGGTCTCGAAGTACGACTCCCGTGCGGCGACGATGGGCATGCAAAGACTTTAGGCGTCGCGCGGTTCGTTCGCGGGTAGCAGGTCACCATGATGGCCTAGACGACCGATGATCGGCCCACCGGCAGCGTTCCGCTGCGTTGCCCGCGCAACTTCGCCCGGGCTCGACAAGCGGTCGTTGATTGCCGCGGTGGCGGCTGGCAACACACAGCCGTCGTCAAACCGTACGAACTCGCACTGGCGACAGCGGCTCGACTGTCCTGGTTTGTTGTATCCGCTCGACAGTTACTGGTCTAAGCGGATTATCCGCATGCTTCCTCAAGTGGCAGCAAACCGCGAGCCGTCTCCTGGTCAGTGCGTGAAGCCGCCCTATTTGGCGGGTTTTCAGGTATGTAAGGGGGAGTTGCTTGGGTGCGGCGCAATTTGGTCCGAGCGTAGTTATAGAAACCGGTTCATTAATAACGGCACTGCTATTAAGCAGGATAAACAAGGTTTAGGATATTTGTAGCAAAGCTTCCACGCGGCATCTTGCCCAGTTTCGATCCCTGCCCGGCCCGTCCGGGGGCGAGAAATTTGTTTGCATCTGGCACAATTGGGCCATGACCAAGACTGCGAGCCGTGGGCCGGGTAGGCCTCCTGCAGCGAAATCTGCGCAGACCCGTGGTCGCATTCTGCACGCCGCTCGCGAAGTTTTCAGCGAGGTCGGTTATGACGCCGCCACCTTTCAGGAGATCGCCGCGCGGGCTGATCTGACCCGGCCGGCCATCAACCACTACTTCGCCAGCAAGCACGCGCTGTACGCGCACGTGGTCGAACACACCAATGGTGTAGTGATCGCCGCTGGACTTGAGAAGGCCGCCGAGAAGCAGAGCTTTACCGGGCGGATCAGTGCTTTCCTGGGTGCCGCCGTCAGCGCTAAGGAATACGACCGCGCAGCGGCGGCGTTCATGGTCACTTCGGTACTGGAGTCTCAGCGCCACCCCGAACTCACCGCGCCCGACGCCGACTCTTTGGAGCAGACCCGGCAGTTCGCCGCCACCGCGGTGCGCGACGGAATCGCCAACGGTGAACTGCGCTCCGATCTCGATGCCGAGTCCGCCGCGGAGACCTTGGTGGCGGCTTTCTGGGGCCTGGGCTTTTACGCGGGCTTCGTCGGTGACCAGCAGCGACTTGTCACCATCACCGATCAGTTCATGGGTCTGCTGGGGAACAGGGGCTGGCTGACCGGCGAGTAGCCTGGGATGCCGTGAGCACACTGCGCAGTAATGACGACACCTGGGATATCGCGACCAGTGTCGGGACGACGGCGGTCATGGTGGCCGCGGCCCGGGCGCGCGAGACCGACAGTCCCGACCCGCTGATCTGCGATCCGTTCGCCAAGATCCTCGTCGAGGGCGCCGACGCCGGAGTCTGGCAGAACTTCCTCGACCCGACAATGCAGGAGCGGATCGCCGGCGCCGATCCGGAAGCTGGGGCGATCTTCGCGAACATGCTCAGCTACCAGGCGGTGCGGACGCATTTCTTCGACACTTTCTTCACCAACGCCGCCGCCGCGGGTATTCGGCAGGTGGTAATCCTGGCTTCCGGCCTGGATTCGCGGGCCTACCGGTTGTCCTGGCCGCCGGGCACCGTGGTCTACGAGATCGACCAGCCGCTGGTGCTCGAGTACAAGGCGACCACGCTGGCCGAGCATGGCGTCACAGCCACTGCCGAACGCCGCGAGGTGGCGATCGATCTGCGCCAGGACTGGCCGGCGGCGTTGCGGGCGGCGGGTTTCGACTCGACCCGCCCCACGGCCTGGCTGGCCGAGGGCCTGCTGATGTATCTACCGGCCGAGGCACAGGACCGACTCTTCGAA
>JAHBAP020000224.1 GCA_018500005.2 Mycobacterium sp.
CTGCCAGAGGGTTCCAGCCTGCGTTTCGCCGGCTCGGTCACGGTCGGAATCCCCCTGGTTGGGGGCCAGATCGAGAAGGTCGTCGCCGCCATGATCGTCAGGGAGATCCCGGGCGTCGGCCGCTTCACCAGCGATTGGATCGCCGCGCATGGTTGAACAGCAGGTTCCGACCCCAGCGGAGGCCTGGGCGCGGCTGGACATGCCGTTGCAGGACGCGATGATGACCCAACGCGCGGTACGGCGGCTGCGCTCGGATCCGGTCGACGACGCGGTGGTGCTCAAGTGCATCGAACTGGCGTTGCGGGCACCCACCGGGGCCAACGGCCAGAACTGGGAGTTCGTGGTGGTCAAGGACTCACGGATCAAGAAGAAGTTGGCCCGTCGGTACCGCCAGGCCTGGAAGTTGTACTACCGCACTGCGATTCGCGACGTCGCGGAATGGGACGAGTCAATGGCCAAGACCGCCCGCGCCGTGCAGTGGCAGGTAGACCACTTCACCGAACTCCCGGTTCTGGTGGTGGCCTGCCTGCGCCTGGGTGCGCGGGAGGGGCACATCCCCTACCTTCCGATGCCGCATGCGGCCGAATCGGCTTTCTTCGGGTCCATCTACCCGAGTGTGCAGAACCTGCTGTTGGCTGCGCGGGCGATGGGTCTGGGCGCCTCGCTGATCACGCTGCCGCTGTGGAGTCTGGCCTCCGCCCGCCGGACCCTGAAGCTGCCGATCTCCGTGACGCCGGTGTGCGTCGTCCCGCTGGGCTGGCCCAAGGGGCGCTACGGGCCCACCACGCGACGACCGGTTGACGAGGTGGTCCACCTCGACACCTACGGGAACCGGGCGTGGTTCGGGCGGACCCCGCTGGACCGCCGTGGCCTCATCGGCCCGCCGCCCGGCTCACAACTTCTTCAGGCCCCGCAGGACTCGTAGGAACGGATGGGTGGCCACCACGGCCATCCGCGGATCTGGGTTCAGCTGGCTGGCGTTGAGGATCAGCGGATACCGCAGGCCCGCGTCGCGCCACTGCGCGACCTGATCCAGTACGTCGCGGGGAGTCCCATGGAAGCAGATCTCCTTCATGAGCGAGGCCGGCACCCGCGCCGCGTAGCTCAGCGCCTTCTGCCTGTCGATCGTTTGGGGAACAAGGTCCTGCACACCGGCGAAATCGGCGCCCAATGGGTGTTCGACGCCGTGGCGCGCCCAGACCGCGGCGGGCGCCGACAGTGCCCACGCCTTCATCAGAACCCCGTCGAGTGCCTCGTCGACGTCTTCGCGGTTCCGGCCCGTCACAACGGGTCGGTTGGTGGCCGGGATGATCGACATCGGATCGCGGCCAGCATCGGAGGCCGCGGTGCGGACCGCCTCCAGCGCCCGCGCATAGTCCTCGGGCCGGGAGATGACGAACGGAACCCAGGCGTCGGCATAGCGGCCGGTGATGCGCAGCATTCGGGGCCCATGTGCCGCCATCCAGATCGGCGGGAATTTGCCTCGGTACGGCGGAAGGTCGAACAGGGCGTTATGCAGCGGAAAGTAGGGGGAATCCCGCGAGACCGGCTCACCGCCGGCATTCCACAACGCCCGGATGGTGGCCACCGCCTCCTCGAACCTCGCCACCGGTTTGGTCCATTCGACCCCGTAGGGTTCGTTGCCCTCACGTTCGCCGACGCCGAGACCCAGCATCGCCCGGCCCCGGGTCAGCAGATGCAGCGTGGCTGCGGCTTGGGCCGTCACCGCGGGATTGCGCCGACTGGCGTCAGTCACGGCCACGCCCAGCCGCAGGCGGGCAACCCGGTTGCGTGCAGCCAGGTGGCCCAACATGGTCCAGGGCTCCAGAATGGCGTCCACCTTGGGGATGAGCCTGGTGCCCACGCCCATATACTCAGGCGTCGCGATCGACCGGGGTAGTAACGAATTGAGATGGTCGCCGACCCAGAACGAGTCAGCGCCGGAAACGGCCGCCATCCAGTAGGCGGCCCGGGTCAGCGCGGTTGGCGAAAGGCGTGAGTTGACGATGGGGTCGACAAGCCCGAAGCGGAAACCGGCCGACGTCACGCAAGGGACGGTACTACCGAATGCTTGAGGTGATCGACAGGGGACAGGTGAGCGGGCAGCATCCCGCGCCCCTGCTGTTCGTCCACGGCGCCTGGCACGCCGCATGGTGCTGGGACGAGCACTTCCTGGAATTCTTCGCCGAACGGGGCTACCGCGCAGTGGCGTTGAGCCTGCGCGGTCACGGCGCAAGTAAGACGTCCATGCGGCTGAAGGACTGTTCGTTCGACGAATATCTGGAGGACGTGCTGACCGTTGCCGACGGATTGCCGGTCCCTCCGGTCGTGATCGGGCACTCCATGGGCGGGGTCGTCGTCCAGAAATACCTGGAGCAGCGCAGTGCTCCGGCGGCCGTGCTGATGGCATCCATGCCGCCGCAGGGGTTCCTTCGTTCGGGGCTGCGATGGATCAGGCGCCACCCGTGGCATTTCACGAAATTGACGGTGACGGGCCGTTCCCTTCCCTACGTCAGCACCCCGGAGCTTGCCCGGGAGCGGTTCTTCTCGCCGCGGACGCCCGAGGAGACAGTGCTGGCCCTGTCTCTTATACACATCT
>JAHBAP020000146.1 GCA_018500005.2 Mycobacterium sp.
AAGCATCGGTGGCGCACCCATAGAAAACTCATATCGAATCCCATGATCCCGGAAATGTGACAAGACTATGACGCACACGCAATGCCGATGGCTCTCGGTCGCAACGTCTTTGACGCCCCAAGCCGGCGTCATCGGCCAAAGATATGAAACTCATATGGTGTTCATGACACCCGCACAACCCTTGCCGACAATTATCGTATGAACGTGTCGGTCTCTCCCCGTACCCCGCGCCAGCGGCCGGCGATCCTCGGCCAACTACCGCGGATCACCCGCCCCGACGGATCCCCGATCCGGGTCCTGCTGGTCGACGACGAACCGGCGCTGACCAACCTGCTCAAGATGGCACTGCACTACGAGGGCTGGCAGATCGAGGTGGCTCGTGACGGCGAGCAGGCACTGGCCAAGTTCGCCGAGTTCGGCCCGGACCTGCTGGTGCTCGACATCATGCTGCCCGATATCGACGGCCTGCAGGTTCTCAAGACCATCCGGTCATCGGAGGTCTACACCCCCACCCTCATGCTCACTGCCCGCGACTCGGTGCTGGACCGGGTGACCGGTCTGACGGCCGGGGCCGACGACTACCTCACCAAGCCGTTCAGCCTGGAGGAACTCGTAGCCCGCCTGCGCGGACTGCTGCGTCGGTCCAAAGCCATGGAGGCGCCGGAGGACGAGGTACTCACGGTGGGTGACCTGGTGCTCGACGGGGCCAGTCGAGAGGTCACCCGGGCCGGCGAACCCGTGTCACTGACCGTCACCGAGTTCGAGTTGCTGCGCTACCTGATGCGCAACCCCCGCCGGGCGATCAACCGGGCCGAGATCCTCGACCGGGTCTGGAACTACGGGTTCGGCGGCAAGTCCAGCGTCGTCGACCTCTACATTTCCTATCTGCGACGCAAGATCGACACCGGACGCGAACCGATGATTCACACTGTGCGGGGAGTGGGGTACATGCTCCGACCCCCACAATGACCCTGTTGCGGCAGTTGGTGATTGGCGTCTCATTGGTCGTCAGCACCGCGGTGATGGGTGTCGGTGCCGCAGCGGTGATGAGCCTGCGCAACGAGGTGGTGAGCCTCTCGGACGCCCAGGTCGCCAACTCCCTTTCGGCGTTCGGCTACTCCTACGCCAAAGCCAGGCGGGGGGAGATCATCACCTTTCCGGGCCAGGCTCCCGGCACCGTGATCGCGTTGCTGGGCGATGGCGCTCCCGTGCTGAGCGCATCGTTCGGCGACGGCGAGCCTGCCCCCGCGCCGCCCGGCGCCCTTGCGGCATTGGGATCGATCAACTGGGCCAACGGGGATCGGCAGACGGTCGACCTCGGCGACCTGGGTCCTCATCGGGTGGGCAGCCGGGAAGTCGCGGGGGGCGAGCGACTGGTGTCTGCGGTCTCTCTGGAAGACGCGCACCGGACGCTGCGGCACAACACCATCATCGTGGTGGGACTGGTGCTCCTGGCGCTGCTGGTGACGGCGGCCGGAACGGTTGCCGTCGTGCGCTACGCCCTGCGCCCACTGCGCAGGGTCGCGGCGATCGCTGAACATGTCGCGTCGCTGCCCCTGGAGGCCTCCGAGTACCGGATCAGTGCCCGGGTCGACGACCGCGACACCGATCCGGAGACCGAGGTCGGCACCGTCGGGCACACCCTCAACAAGATGCTGGACCACGTGGATTCGGCACTGACCGGAATGGCCGAGTCCGACCGGCGGATGAAGCAGTTCCTCACCGACGCCAGCCACGAGCTGCGCACCCCGCTGGCGGCCATCCTGGGCTATGCCGAACTCACCCGGCAGGAGAGCGAGATTCTCCCGCCGATGACCGAATACGCGCTCGAGCGCATCGAGGCCGAGTCGCGGCGGATGTCCACCCTGGTATCAGACCTGCTGCTGCTGTCCCGCCTCGACGAGGGCCACGACCTGCAGAGCGAGCTACTCGACCTTTGTGACCTGGTGGCGGACGCCGTCAACGACGCCGCCGTCACCGCGCCCGAACACCGGTTCGCCAGTGATCTCCCGGAGCATCCGGTCGTCCTTCGCGGGGATCGCGTCCGACTGCAGCAACTCGTCGCCAATCTGCTCGCCAACGCCCGGATCCACACCCCGGCCGGGACCACCGTCACCGCGTCGGTCGTCGACCACGGACCGGCGGCGGTGGAGTTGACGGTCGCTGACGACGGCCCCGGAATTCCAGCGTCGATCATGCCGAATCTATTCGGCCGGTTCGTGCGCGCCGATAAGGCGCGTTCCCGGGAAATGGGCTCCAGCGGACTGGGTCTGGCGATCGTCGCATCGATCGTCGAGGCCCACGGCGGCACGGTGACCGCCGAGTCGGTTCCCGGCCGGACGGTGTTCACCGTGTTGTTGCCGGCCCAGCGGTAGACCCGCCGTCTTTGTATACGATATGAACTTCGTGAATTGGTGATCGGTAGTAAGTAGCCTGGTGGCATCAGCCCCACAGGTGAATCCTCAACCGCCGGTGGAGCTTCCGACAAGGAAAGGAAGCATCGAACACCATGAGCGTCTCCATCGCACGAAAGATCATCGCCTCGCTCGTCGCGCCCGTCGCCGCGGCGGCCGCCATCGCGACGGCCCCGGCCGCCGGCGCCTCGTCCAACCCGTCCTCCTGCCGGGAGAGCGGGGGAGCCAGGGTGTGCCAGAAGCAGGGCCACTCCTCGCTGCACGCCAAGCCGACCCCGCGCACCCCGAACGGATCGCTGTTCAGCTCGCCGTGGCTGCCCGGCTACGGCAAGGGGATCCTGCCGCCGCTCATCGCGCTGGACTGATCCCGGGCACGCGGCACCTCGCACGCGGCGCCTGGTAGCACTCGCCGGGTTGATCTGCTAATCCCGCTGGTTCGAACCCGTAAAATGGCCCTCGACCCGGGAGGTGAACATGGGAAGTGCCGATGACCGCCGCTTCGAGGTGCTGCGTGCCATCGTCGCGGACTTCGTGGCCACCAAGGAGCCGATCGGCTCCAAGGCTCTGGTGGAGCGCCACCATCTCGGGGTCTCCAGCGCGACCGTCCGCAACGACATGGCGGTGCTGGAGGCCGAGGGGTACATCGCCCAGCCGCACACCAGTTCCGGCCGGGTGCCCACCGAGAAGGGCTACCGCGAGTTCGTCAGCCGAATAGACGACGTAAAGCCGTTCTCCACGTCGGAACGCCGCGCGATCCTGTCCTTCCTGGAATCCGGCGTCGACCTCGACGACGTGCTTCGCCGCGCGGTCCGCCTGCTGGCCCAGCTGACCCGGCAGGTCGCCGTGGTGCAGTACCCGACCCTGTCGGCCTCGACGGTCCGCCATCTCGAAGTCGTCGCGCTGACCCCGGCCCGGTTGCTGATGGTGGTGATCACCGATTCGGGACGGGTCGATCAGCGCATCGTCGAACTCGGCGACACCATCGACGAGCACCAGGTCGGGCAGCTCCGCGACTTGCTCAGCAAGGCCCTCGAGGGCAAGAAGCTGTCGACCGCCTCGGTCGCGGTGGCCGATCTCGCCGACCGGCTCGGCGGCCCTGCCGGCCTGGCCAATGCTGTCGGCCGTTCGGCCACAGTGCTGTTGGAGTCGCTGGTCGAACATCCCGAAGAGCGGCTGCTGATGGGCGGCACCGCGAACCTCACCCGCAACACCGCCGACTTCGGCGGTTCGCTTCGATCGGTTCTGGAG
>JAHBAP020000489.1 GCA_018500005.2 Mycobacterium sp.
CGTTCGGACCGCAAGGGGAGCGCTGAACGGAACCTCCGCAGCCGGCTGGTGATGGCCCGCTGACTCCGGCGACAGCGCCACGCCACAGCCGGTCCGGGGTTAGGGTCCGATGATGTTCCCGATCATCGAGGATCGCCCCGGCGGCGACACCAGCTACTTCAACAACGTGCCGCCGGCCATCCTCGCCCAGGCTCAGTTGCCCACCTTCAAGTTCGAGCTGGAGAAGTCCGAGGGCAAGCAGGAGGACGGCTCCTACGGCAAGGAGGCCAACGTCGCCAACTTCCCGGTCTCGACGGGCCTGGCCGGCGTCTCGATGAAACTTCAGCCCGGTGTCATGCGCGAATTGCACTGGCACGCCGACGCCGCTGAATGGGCGTTCGTGGTCAGCGGCCGGGTGCGGACCACGCTGGTCGATCCGGCGGGGCATTCCGAGACCTGTGATTTCGCCCCCGGGGATGTCTGGTACTTCCCGCGTGGCCACGGCCACCAACTCGAGGCCCTGGGCGCCGAGCCCTGCCATTTCATCCTCATCTTCGACAACGGCTACTTCAGCGAGTTCGGCACGTTCAGCATCTCCGACTGGATGGCGCAGGTGCCCGTCGCGACACTCTCCAAGAGCCTCCGGGTCGACGAAGACGTGTTGCGCGGGCTGCCGACCGGTGAGGTCTACTTCGCCAAGGGTGCGATCCCGCCGGAGCCGGCCGCCGCGCCCGTCAGTGGTCCCAACACGGCGACTCTCACCCACAGGTTCCCGCTCATGTCACAGCGGCCTACCGAATTCCCCGGCGGCCGTGAGTGGTTGGTGGACTCGGCCCGATTCCCGATCTCGCGCACCATGACGGGACTGGTCTTCGAACTCGACGCCGGAGCCATCCGCACCCTGCACTGGCACCCCAACGCCTCGGAGTGGCAGTACGTGATCGGCGGCCAGTACAGGGTGACGTTGTTCGGGGCCAAGGGGCGGTATCGCGAGGAGACCTTGAATCCCGGGGACGTCGGCTACATCCCGCAGGGCTACGGACACTCCATCGAGAACATCGGATCGGAGACCGGGCGCATCCTGCTCGGCCTGAACTCCGGGACCTTTCAGAAAATCGACCTCGCGGAGTGGATCGCGGGGCAACCGGCGGACGTCCTGCAGACCAACCTGGGCCTGTCCGCGGGTCAGGTGGCCAGCTTGCCCCGCGAGGACATCTTCATCACAGATGGCGGCGGATCCGCGGAATGACGCGGTGACCTATCCGTCCATATCGACGATCTCGTGCAGTTCGATGATGCCGCCCCGGTGGCGATGCGGGTTGTTCTCGAAGACCGCGTCCAGTGCTTCGAGGCTGTCGGCCTGCACGATGGAGTAGCCGCCGACATCGCCGCCTCCGCCACCGGGGACCGCGGTGGTGGGCGCGCCGAAATCGACGATCGCGTCGCCGACGGCCTCCCTCCAGTCCATCCAGGCCTTGTGCTCCCCGGCCGATGGCTCCGTCATTCCCGAACCGCCGGACTTGAACAATGCGAGGTATTTCGGCATCTTGTAGCCCTCTCGAAAATCGCTGTCTAGGGCCCAATCACACCCGACGCGCGGTCAGAGGGCAACCACTCCGTAGCTGCCGACCTGGCTGATCAGATAGCGCAGTTGGTCGTCGGCCGAACCGTAGGTCTGCTCGATGGCGGTCAGGCGTGCCGCATAGTGCGCGATCGGATATTCCGCGGTGACCCCGATACCGCCGTGCATCTGGATGGACTCCTCGGCGATGTGCTTGCCCGATCTGCCGATCTGCAGCTTCGCCCGGGCCGCGACCATCGGGTCGAGCCGGCCGTCGGCCACCGAGACCGCCAGGTAGTAGTTCATGCTCCGTGCCAGTTCCACCGACACGTACATGTCGGCGGCTCGCTGGGTGAGGGTCTGGAACGCCTTGAGCGGAACGCCGAACTGCTTGCGGCTCTTCAGGTATTCCGTTGTGAGGCGCAGTGATTCGTCCATCGCGCCGACCGCTTCGGCGCACAGCGTCGACTGGAACCGGATCACCGCGGCGTCGATGGCCGCCTGCGCGTCGCCGCCGGCGCCCAACGGCTGGGCGGGGGCGTCGTCAAGTGCGATCTCGGCGCCACGCTGGCCGTCGAAGGTGCGGTAGCCGTGACGTGTCACGACTGCCGCGTCGACCAGGAACAGCCCGTTGCCGCCGCCGGGCAGGGCCGCGGTGACGATCAGGGTGTCGGCGCTATCCCCGGCCAGCACCGGGTTCTTACGGCCGGTCAGCGTCCAGGACCCGCCCTGTTCGGTCGCGCGGGTGACCAGTTCGGTCGTGCCGCGCCGGCCTGGTTCGGTATGAGCGAAGGCGAGCAGGCGCGCACCGGCGGCCACCTCATCGAGAAGCGCACGCTGCTCGTCGGAGCCGTGTTCGGCGATCACCGCACCGGGGACCAGTGCGGCGGCGGCCACCGGTTCGGGTGCCAGCCGCCGACCGATCTCGGTCATCACCACCATCACCTCGATCGGGCCGGAATCCTCGTCGAAACCCAGTCCGAGGATGCCGATCTCGGCCAGTTGCTGCCAGACCTCGCGGCTCCACCCCAGCTCGGATTCGATGACCTTGTTGCGCTTCTCGGTGTCATAGCCCGAAAGCACATCGCGGGTGGTGTCGGCCAGCAGTTGCTGCTCTTCGGTCAGATCGAAGTTCATGGCTGAATCCTCACAGTCCGAGAATGGTCGAGGCGATGATGGTGCGTTGCACCTCGTTGCTGCCGCCGTAGATCGAGGTCTTGCGGAAGTTCAGGTAACGCGGAGCGGCGTGCTGGGCCCAGCCGGGGGAGTCGACGGTGTCGCCGGCGTCGAAGGGCAGCGCATCGGGACCGGCGACCTCGACGAGCAGGTCGGTGACCGCCTGCTGGAGTTGGGTGCCGCGCAGTTTCAGGATCGACGACGCCGGGTTCGGCTTCCCGCCGGCCTCGTCGCCGCTGACCCGCAACTGGGTCAGCTCGAGGGCCAACAACTGGTTTTCCACCTCGGCGACGCGGGCGGCGAACAGCGGGTCGTCCATCAGCGTGGCGTTCCCGACCGGGGTCTTGGCGGCGCGTTCCTTGACCTCGGTCAGCCACACCTTGGTGGTCCCCACCCGGGCAATGCCGGTGCGTTCGTTGGACAGCAGGAACTTCGCGTAACTCCACCCGGCGTTCTCTTCGCCGACGAGTTGGTCCACCGGAACGCGAACATCCTCGAACCAGACCTCGTTGACCTCGTAGCTGCCGTCGATCAGTTTGATCGGGCGCACGGTGATTCCCGGCGTGGACATCTCGGCGAGGATGAACGAGATGCCGGCCTGCTTCTTGGGCGCGTTGGGGTCGGTGCGGGCCAGCAGGAAGATCCAGTCGGCGTACTGGCCCAGCGTTGTCCAGGTCTTCTGCCCGTTGATGACGTAGTAGTCGCCGTCTCGGACGGCGGTGGTACGCAAGCTGGCCAGGTCCGATCCGGCTTCCGGCTCGGAAAAGCCTTGGCACCACCAGATATCGAGGTTCGCGGTGGCGGGCAGGAATCGTTGTTTGAGCTCCTGGGAGCCGAACTGCGCGATCACCGGGCCGACCATGCTGGCGTTGAACGCCAGCGGTTCGGGCACGCAGGCCATCCGTATTTCCTCGGCCCGGATCTGACGCTGCAGTGGCGCCCAGTCCTTGCCGCCCCACTCAACCGGCCAGTTCGGCCCCGCCAGACCCGCCTCGTTGAGGATGCGCATCGAGGTGATGGCGTCCTCCGGATAGTTCAGAGCTTCGTTGCGAGCCCGTTCCCGCAGATCGGCCGGGAACTTGTTGGTGAAGAACTCCCGCAGTTCGTCGCGAAAAGCGGCGTCGGCTTCGCTCAGTGCGAGTCTCACGGTGCCTACCTCGATTCGATGAGTGCCGGTGGGATGCCCCTGGGATGCACGTTATCGCAGCGGTACGAGGGGCTGAGAAGGACTAGCGCCCGCGGCGGCGCAGATAGCGCTCGAACTCCGCGGCCAGTGCGTCGCCGTCCACCTTCGACATCGCCTCGTTGACGTCGATCTCGGCGTCCCCCCGCGCTTCGAGGCTGGCGACGTAGTCGGCGATCTCGTCATCCTCGGCGGTCATCTCGGTGACGGCCTGCTCCCACTCCTCGGCCTGGGCGGGCAGATCGGCCAACGGGACCTCGATATCGAGTACCTCTTCGACCCGGCGCAGCAATGCCACGGTGGCCTTGGGATTGGGCGGTTGGGAGACGTAGTGCGGCACCGCCGCCCAGAACGTCACCGCCGGGATACCGGCCGACACACAGGCGTCCTGGAAAACCCCCGCGATGCCGGTGGGCCCCTCGTACCGGGACTCCTGCAAACCGAAGAATTTAGCCGACTCGGGGGAGTAGGCCGCCCCGGACACCGGCACCGGGCGGGTGTGCGGTGTATCGGCCAGCAGCGCGCCCAGGATCACCACGGTGTCGACGTTGAGCTTGTCGGCGATTCCCAGCAGTTCGGCGCAGAAGCTACGCCACCGCATGTTCGGCTCCACGCCGTGCATCAGGACGATGTCGCGGTCGGACCCCGGCGGTCGGCAGTGCGAGATCTGCATCGCCGGCCAGACCAGTTCCCGGGTGACGCCGTCGACCTGACGGATCACCGGCCGGTTCACCTGGTAGTCGTAGTAGGACTCGTCGTCGATCTCCACGATCGGCTTCGCCTCCCAGATCTCGTCGAGGTGCTCGAGCGCGTCGCTGGCGGCGTCTCCGGCATCATTCCAGCCCTCGAAGGCGGCGACGATCACTGTGTTGTTAAGTTCGGTCAGGCTGGGGCCTAGGCCGCCACTGCCCCCCCCGCCACCCGCCCAGTCCCACGACGCCACGTAATCAGACTAAGCCCTGTCCGGCCGCGATGACCCGCATAAGACCGGCAAACCACCAGCGAACAGGTCCGTTGCCACCCCGTAGACTTGACCGGCCGAGAGGCGTTGCAACGGGTCGGGGTCCGCCCTCCTGACCCGCCACGCTCGGCAGAGTTAAGGACGCCTTCCCGTGTGGAAGGAGTGCCCGTGACGTCGAATCCTGGTTCTTTCGTGCCGAACATCCGCCCGGACTCCACCGACGAGCTGACGGTGCCCCTGCGCGAGCGGATCATGGTGATCGCCGGCGCGATGGGCACGGCGATCCAGCGCGACCGCCCCGACCAGGCCGGGTACCGCGGCGAGCGGTTCATCGAGTGGCCGACGGCACTCCAGGGCAACAACGACCTGCTCACCTTGACGCAGCCACAGATCATCGCCGGTATTCACCGCGAGTACCTGCAGGCGGGGGCGGACATCCTGGAGACGAACACCCTCCACTCCAACGCGGGCTCCCCCCCCCACCACGACATGCAC
>JAHBAP020000320.1 GCA_018500005.2 Mycobacterium sp.
GCCCGGCCCGGCGGAGGTAGTAGCCCGCGGCGAGTCCAGCTTGGCCGCCGCCGCTGACGACGACGTCGACCTCCTCGCTGTTCCCCGGGGGGTGGCGGTGTCGCGGGCGTCGGCGAGTGCTTGCAGTGCCGGGATGCCGATGGGTTCGACGGCCAGCAGCGGGATCACGGCGATCCGGTCGGCGTAGTCGTCTCGCACCGTCGCGATCTGTGGGATTTCGGCGGCGGCGCGGCGGCGCAGCAGCGGTGAGGTGGGTTCGGCGGCGGCCAGCGAGTTGTTGATCACCCAGGCCCACGGGTGGATGCCGGCGCGTTCCAGCTCGCTGTTGAGGCCGGCGGCCTCCAGGACCGGGGTGGTTTCGGCGAGGGCGACGATGATCACCTTGGTGAGCTCAGGGTCCTGCAGTCGCATCAGCGGGGTGGTGAAGTGGCGGTCACCGAGTTGCCGGGCGACTTCACGGTGATAGGAGCCGGTGGCGTCCAGCAGCAGCAGGGTGTGCCCGGTCGGGGCGGTGTCCACGACAACGAACTGTCGGCGCGATTCGGCGATGACTTTCGAGAACGCCTGGAAGACAGCGACTTCCTCGGTGCACGGGGAGCGCAGGTCTTCGGCAAGCATGAGCCGGCCCTGCTCGTCGAGGTCCGCACCCTTGGTGGCCAGGACGTGCTCGCGGTAGACGCGGGTGGCCTCGAACGGGTCGATGCTGGACACCGTCAGATGTTCCAGGGTGCCGTGCAGCGTGTCGGTGAGATGGCCGGCGGGATCGGTGGTGGTCAGATGAACCGGATGTCCGCGCTGGGCCAGGGCGACGGCGATCGCGGCAGCGACGGTGGTCTTGCCCACCCCGCCCTTACCCATGCACATGATCAATCCCTTGTCGCCGGTGGCGATCTGGTCGACCAGCGCAGCCAGTGGCGCATCGGGCACCTCCACCGCAGGCTCGTCGGGCTGGCCGGCAGGGGTATCAGGGGTGAACAGTGTTGCCAGCGCGTCGATTCCGACGATGTTGGCGGCCTTGAGATCCACCACATCCAGCGGCAGCGACCGCAGTTCCTCAGGCATGGCGGCGATGGCTTGTTGTTCGCGGCGGTAGATCGCCGAGGCCAGCGGATCGGTGTCGTCGGCGGGTTTGGGCAGCACCCCGTTGAGCACCACGTACTGGTGGTTCAGACCGATGGCGGCCAGCTCCCGGTGGGTGCGGGTGATCTCGGTCAGGGTCGAGGTCTGCGCGCGGGCCACCAGCACCAGCCGGGTGCGGATCGGATCAGCGAGCGCCTGCACGGCTTCGGCGTAGACGGTGCGTTGCTTTTCAAGGCCGGCCAGCGGGCCCAGGCAAGAGGCGTCTCCCTTGCCCTCGTTGAGGAAGTCGGTCCAGGATCCGGGCAGTTGCAGCAGCCGGATGGTGTGCCCGGTGGGGGCGGTGTCGAACAGGATGTGGTCGAACGCCCCGATGCGGCCTTCGGAGTCGGTGAGCAGTTCGGTGAACTCGTTGAACGAAGGGATCTCTGTGGTGCAGGACCCGGACAGTTGTTCGGTGATCGAGGCCAACTCCGCTTCGGGCAGCAGCCCGCGCACGGGTCCGACGATGCGTTCCCGGTAGGCCTCGGCGGCCTGGTCGGGGTCGATCTCCAACGCCGACAGTCCGGCCACCGCGGGGATCGCGGTGATGGTGTTGCCGATCGTGAGGCCGAAGACCTGCCCGACGTTGGAAGCGGGATCGGTGCTGACCAGCAACACCGTGCGGCCCTGCCGGGCCAGGGTGATTGCGGTGGCACAGGCGATCGAGGTCTTGCCCACTCCGCCCTTGCCGGTGAAGAACAGAAAGCGCGGCGGATGGTCAAGGAACTTCATCAGGTGCGGGTCCTCTGGGTTGTAGTGGGAGCTCAGCAGCAGCTTGAAGAGTCAGCGGGGCCGCCGCAACAGCCGCCAGCCGGTGCAGTCGCATCAGTGATGCCCAGGCTGATCACGGCCGCCCGGGTGGGAGCGTCAAGCCCGGCCCAGGTGGCCAGTTGGGCGCGGTCGGGATAGCGGCCCGTCAGTGCGGTGACCCCATCGACAAGAACCAGGGGCAGCCCGGCCGAACCGGAGACATGCAGGAAGGCCTTGGCGGCGGCGTTGTCGGCGAAGGCCTGCGGTTCGCTGGCCAGGTTGTAGCGGTTGATGTCACCACCTTGGCTGCGGATGAAGTCCATGTCCGCGGAGAAGGTCACCAACTGCTGGTCGACATCCTCCCCGCACACACCGGTCGCGCAGCACAGGGCGGGCTCGAATACCTCGATCTTGCTCATCAGATTTCCTTATCGGGTTGGGGAACAGACAGATTCAATTCATGCGCCAGTTGGCGGACGCGGGCGGCGATGTCGTCGCGGATCAGCCGCATCCGCTCGATCCCCTCGATCCCGCGTTCGGAGGGCTCATCGGTATCCCAGTTCTCGAACCGCGTCCCCCCGACGGGCTCGACGTGGGCCTGGCGGCCCAACGTCACCACGACGTCGACGTCGCGCAGCAGTGCCGGGTCGATCGGCTTGGGGTGCTCACCGGTGATGTCGACACCGACTTCGAGCAGCGACTGCGCCGACAACGCGTTGATCGCCGAACCCGGAGCCGTGCCAGCCGAATACACTTCGATACGGTCACCGGCCACGTTGCGCATCAGTCCGGCGGCCATCTGGGACTTACCGCCGTTCTTCACCTGTCTCTTATACACATCT
>JAHBAP020000595.1 GCA_018500005.2 Mycobacterium sp.
ATGTGTATAAGAGACAGTCGTTGATGGTGTCGACCCGGGTAACGTCCAGGATCGCCACCGAGAAATCGTCGCTGCCGGAGTCGATGGTGCGCAACACCTTCTCCGCGCCGGCGAACATCAGGTCCCCGTGCACCTCGTATACCCGTACGCCGGCACTTGCCTCGTGCACCGACCTGATGGTGGCGCGCGATTCCCGGCCGACGGTCAGGAAGTGCAGTCCCAGTCGTTGGGACAGCGCCCGGCAGGCCAGCACGCCGCGCACACTGTTGCCGCGGTCGTCCAGCAGCGGTGAGTACACCCCGATGCCGAGTTGGCCGGGCAGCACCGCGGCGATCCCGCCGCCCACGCCACTCTTGGCCGGCATGCCGACCGCGCTCACCCAGTCCCCGGCGCCGTTGTACATCCCGCAGGTGACCATCACGCTGAGCGTGCGGCGCACCACTTCGGCACTGGTGACCCGTCTGCCGGTCTGCGGATTGATACCACCGCGGGCCAGGGTGGCGGCCATCCGGGCGAGGTCCACGCTGGTGACCCGGAGCGAGCATTGCCGGAAGTAGACGTCCAGGACGTCGTCGGGATCGTCGAGGACGCCGAAACTGGTCAGCATGTAGGCAATCGCCCGGTTGCGGTTGCCGGTGGCCTTCTCCGAGCGGTAGACGTCCTCGTCGAGTTCCAGTGGGCGGCCGGCGCACGCGGAGTAGAAGTCCCTCAGCTTGTCGAACCGCTCGTCGGGGGTGGCGCCGGGGATCAGTGACACCGCCGCGATCGCACCGGCGTTGATCATCGCGTTCTTCGGCGTCTTGGTGTGCTCGTCGACGCTGATCTCGTTGAACGCGTCACCGGAAGGCTCAACGCCGATCTTGGCGTCCACCGCGTCCTCCCCCGCCAGATCGAGCGCCAGAGCGTAGGTGAACGGCTTGGAGATCGACTGGATGGTGAATTCGGTTCGGGCGTCACCGGATTCGTACACGAACCCGTCCGCAGAGGACAGCGTCAGGCCGAAGCCGCCTGGGTCGACATCGGTCAGCTCAGGGATATAGTCGGCCAGCGCCCCGTCGTCGACCGAGGCGAATTCGGCCACCAGCGCGTCGAGATAACGCGCAACCAGCTCGGCCATGTCGGTTGCCGATCAGTGGCCGGGGCCGGCCCCGCGTCGGATCCGCTCGTCGTAGTCCGCCCGCGCGCTCGTGTCGAGGGTGCGCAGCACCCGTTGCCGGGTCAGTCGGCCCCGGATCGCCCCGAGCACCTTGTCGGGCAGCAGCGCGGAGGCGGCCTCGTAACTGCGCATCCATCCGGGCACTGCGACGATCGCGGTCCGGTTCCTGCAGGTCTCGATGATGGCCTCGGCGATGTCCTCGGGGTCGACGGTGGGCAGCAGTCCGCCGAGTTTCACCCCGGACACCAGGTCGGTGCGAACCGCCGAGGGCAGCACCGTCGTCACGGTGACTCCGGTGCCGGCCAGTTCGTCGCGCAGGGCCTCGCTGAACCCGACGACGGCATGCTTGGACGCGCAGTACGTGGCGAGCCCGGCCGCCGGCACCTCACCGAGATAGGAGGCGACGTTGACGATATGGCCGGAACCGCGCTCCAGCATGCCGGGCAGTACCAGTTTGGACCCGCGAAGCACGCCGTTGAGGTTGACGTCGATGATCGCGTCGGTGACGGCGTCCTGTTCGTCGACGTACCGGCCGGCGGGCATGATGCCGGCGTTGTTCACCAGGACCTGCAGCCCGGAACCGACACCGGCCAGGAACTCGGTCCAGGACTCCCGGGACCGGACGTCGAGTCCGGCTCCGGTACAACCGATTTCGTCGGCCGCCGACTTGGCCAGATCGGCGTCCAGGTCGCCGATGAAGACCTGCGCACCCTGCGCGAGGAACGCCCGGGCGGTGGCCAGCCCGATGCCGCGGGCGGCCCCGGTGATGGCCACCGAAGCGCCCTGCAGTGGGATGGGATTGGGCACGGATCAGCCTCCTGCTCTGGCGCGCATCATCGGGCATCCGGTCATCGCGCGTTCGACCTTGGGCATGGCCGCCTGCCGTTCTTTCCGGCGGCGCTCGAGCACCGCGGCGTCCAGTGAGTAGGCATCGGCATCCCATCTGCCCTCGGCGAAACGCGAGGCCATGCGCTGGGCGCGGGCGGCGGCCGAGAAGTACAGATTGGCCAGCAGGCCGGGCTTGTAGAGCGCATTGGGCACGAAACCGCTGTAGTGGATCGCGCCGTCGGAATAGCTGTAGCTGCCCAGACCGTAGCCCGCCGGTTCGCGGGTGAGGTCGGCCCCGTTCAGCGACAGCGCCAAGGCGATGCCCTCGCTGTCCGAACCGGCCGAGACCGGGAACCGCTGGATCACCAAAAGGCCGTTACCGTACAACGGATGCGATTGTTCGCCGGTCATCCGGCAGGACGACGTCTGGTCGCCGAACGGGAATTCGACGGTGCAACCCAGCCCGTCGAAAGCGGCGGCCGCGGCCGGAACCTGCCGGGTGCACTGGTCGAGGACTTCGCCGAACTCCGACTCCGGCCAGGCGCACGGTTCATCACCGGAGCTGACGAACATCCCTGCCGCAGAGGCCATCTGGTGGGGACCGGTGCGTATCCCGCTTTCGGGGTGGTCGCTGGTGGCTGGCAGTGCGCCGGCCGTCTCGGCCAGCACCGGGCCCAGCAGTCGGGCTTCGGCGAGTTGGGTCACCGCCGCGGCGGCAAGTAGATACCGGATCCAATCGCCGTTGTCATCGGTCACCCGAACCAGCGACCACAGGTCCAATCGCCGGGCCGGGGCGTCGTAGACCGGGCCGGACATCGACGCGCACCGCATCGGCAACGCATTGATCTGGGCCAGTGCGTTCTCGTCGAGGTCGAGGTCACGCAGAAGTTCGGTACGCACCGCCAGTTGGTAGCCGGTTTCCCCGCTGGGACCAGTCTCCTCGAGAACGAACTCCACGGTCTGCGAGTACTGGTCGGCCCACCAGGTGAAACCGGTCGGCAACAGATAGGACCATTGCTCGTCGATCTGAAGTTGCTCATCGCGCAGCCAGTCGATGATCTTCTCGGCAAGGTTCACGCTGACTTCACGCTCCGGCCGCAGGGATGTGCTCGGGGTGCAGCATCTCGGCATAACGCAACTGCTCGGGAATCGCGAAGGCGTCCACCAGGGTTTCGGCGTGCGGACGCAGGTTGCGGCAACGCTCGTTGATCGCGTTGTTCACAGCGCGGGCCCTTTTCGTCGACAACAACCGGTGCTCCAGGAAGAAGGCCTTGTCGTCCTCGATCACGCCCAGCGCATAGAGATCGCACACCATCTCCAGGATCTTTCGGGCCTCAGGGTCCTGACAGCCCTCGATCCCGCTGATGAACGCCTCCAGCACGATGCCGTCGACATGAGCCCGGGCCAGGTGCATGACATGGTCCTGCACCGAGTTGAAGGCGTCGAACGCCGACATCGTCTTGCCCCTGCTCTGCAATCTGCGCACCAGGGAGTACAGCAGATACTCCTCGCGATCGTCGAACATCTTGGCCTGGGTGCCGCGGTTGAAGAGGCTGCCCTCTTCGTCGTTGTCCTGGCGGTTGTCGACGAATCGTTGGAAGATCTGGCCGGCGGCGGTCTTCCTCCTGACGCGGTCACCGGCGTAGTTGGCCGCGAACCCGACCCAGTCCATCGGGCTCAAGCTCTTGACGTCGTCTTTGTGACTGGTGAGCAGATGTTTGGCCACCAACTGCAACAGGACGTGGTTGTCACCCTCGAACGTGGTGAACACGTCGGAGTCGGCGCGCAACCCGACGAGACGGTTCTCTGCGAGGTAGCCGGCCCCACCGCAGGCTTCGCGGCATTCCTGGATCGCAGCACTGGTGTGCCAGGTGGCGATCGCCTTCAAGCCGGCCGCCTCGGTTTCAAGGTCACGTCGCCCTTCCGGGTCCTCGACGCCGGATGTCTCCAAGTCGTGAAGCCTGGCCACCAGTTCGTTCTGGGCGAACTGCAGCGCGTAGGACTGCGCGACATAGGGCAGCAATCGGCGCTGGTGCACCAAATAGTCCATGATGGCCACTTCGCGGTTGTCATCCGAGGAGTGGAACTGCTTGCGCTGCAACCCGTACCGCACTGCCATGTCGAGCGCCACCCGGGCAGCTTGGGCCCCACTGCCGGCGACGGTGACCCGGCCGCGAACCAACGCACCAAGCATGGTGAAGAAGCGTCGGTTGGGATTCTCGATAGGTGACGAGTAGGTGCCGTCCGGAGCGACATCGGCGTACCGGTTCAGCAGGTTCTCCCGTGGTACCCGTACCTGATTGAACATGATTCGGCCGTTGTCGACGCCGAGTAGGCCGCCCTTGTAGTCGCAATCGGTGATGGTGATCCCGGGCATGGTGTTGCCCTCGTCATCACGGATCTGCGCCAGGATGCAGTGCACCCCGTGGTTCTCGCCCCGGGTGATCAGTTGAGCGAATACCGCTGCCAGCTTGGCGCTTTCGGCCGCACCGCCCAGGTAATCCTTGCGAGAGTTCGGCGTCGGTGAGTGAATGACGAACTCTTCGGTCTCCGGGTCGTAGGTGGCGGTGGTCTCCAGCGACTGGACGTCGCTGCCGTGACCGGTCTCGGTCATGGCGAAACAACCCGCCGTTTCCAGGCTGATCAGCTTCTGCACATAAGCCTCGTGATGGCGTTCGGTGCCCAGGTTGTCGACCGCACCGCCGAACAAGCCCCACAACACGCCGGCCTTGACCATCAGCGACAGATCGGACATCGCCAGCATCTCGATCTTGGTCACCGCAGCCCCGACGTCACCGGTGCCGCCATGGCCCTTGGCGAATCCGTCTTCGGCGGCCCCGGCCTTGGCGATGATCCTCAGCTGTTCCATCACCCGGGCCCGGGCAACGTCCTTCGACGGGAAGAAGTGCGGTTTGAAGGCCTCCAGCGAGAGTTTCTCCCGGATCAGGTTCTTCGTGTCGCCCCAGCGGCCGTCGAGAGCCTTCTGAAGATGTTCGGCAGTGGTGGTCATAGCTCGTTGTACCTCCGGTTGCGGCCCCGTACCAACTGGCTGGCCACCCCGACTAACCGGCGTGGACGGTGATCCCGTACAGATCGACGCCATGCGGCATCGGCTTGTTCGGATCCAGGTGTACACCGCTGACCGAAAGCGGGCCGGCCTTGAGAAGGTTCGCCATCACCGCCTGACCGAGGAAGATCGAGATTCCCGCACCCGGGCAGTTTTGCGGCCCGTGGCTGAAGAAATTGAACGACCAGTCCTGTCCAGCCGTGCCGCTGA
>JAHBAP020000422.1 GCA_018500005.2 Mycobacterium sp.
AGAGACAGGTGCTGCACTTGGCCCGGGTCCATGAGCAGTGACTCGTAGGTAATCCGCATGGCGAGATACCCCAGGACGTCGATTCCGGCGTTGGCCCCCGCCCCCTGGCCGGCGCACCACTGCACGTGGGCCGCCCAGCCGGGCATCCGGGTGAGGTGGGCCTGGAAGTACACGACCCGGCGTTCGTCGTCGATACCGAGGCGCGACAACCCTTCGAGCACGGCGTCGTCCGCGCGTTCGGGGATGCGCCGCAACTGCTTTCGGACCGACCGCGCCAAGCTACGGTCCCCCGGGGCCAGTGCTCGCCAGGCTGGGTAGAACCCGCTCTCCCGCCCGGGCATCGGCCACGCCGCACCGCCGAAGTAGGCGGCGCACCACTTGGAGGTCTGCAGGTCGACCGTCTCGGCGACGGTCGGCGACTCATCCTCTGCGCGAGTAGTGAAGCGGCGCAGCGGTTTCTGACCACCGAGACCGTGCAGCATGTCCGCGCGGAGCAGTTCCAGCTGGGCGATCGAACGGCCGCCGATCCGGAGATCCTGCTCTCCGGTCATATTCGGGTAACGGCTCCTCAGCGCCCTGTCGAGGTCCGCGTCGTTGATCCGGCCGTTCCGATGCAACTCCCGGAAGGCCTGTTCACCGAGGGTGCCGGGCATTCCGTAGAGATCACCGGCCCGCCGGATCGCCTGCTCGAAGGGCAGTCCCTCCAAGCCGGCCAGCGGGTTCACTGCGATGAAGGTCTCCAGCGGGTAGTGGGTCGGCACCACCCTGGCGGCCAGCGTGACGTCGGTCCGCAACTGGGCGCGCCGGGTGTCGAGGTCGGTTGTCATGAACGGGCTCCTGTCAGGTAGGTGTTCCGGGACGGGATGTGTCCGGCAGTCAAGGCGCTGGTGTACAAGGCGCGGCGAATTCGCTCGGCGCCCGGCGCCCGCCGGGCGAGTGCCAGGGCCCCCAGCAACAGTGCGGCGCCGATCGTTACGGCCCAGACCGCAGGGCCGGCCAGCCCTGAGGCCGGCAGCGCCGGTGCCAGGAAACCGCTGAGGGCGTTGATGATCGCCACGTATCCGATCGCGACGGGCAACAGGACCGCTGCACCCACCAAGGTGCCGGACAATCCGGGGCGCCGCCTCAGCCAGCCCCAGGTCACGGCGGCCCCGGTGACCCAGGCGAAGATCAGCAGCGCCTGCTCTGCGGCGTGTTCGCCGGGTGCCAGGGGAACCACCGCCAGTGCCGCGGCCAGGGCGGCGGCAGGCAGTGCGACGCAGGCCACCGCGTTCGTCGCGGTCTGCCGACCGGTCAACCGGCGGGCTGGCGGCAGCGACCGGTGACGGCGGTGACCGGCGATCGCCGAACCCGAGGACAAAAACAGGGTCGCTTTGTAGAAACCGTGCGCGACGAGGTGGATCACCGCGGCCGCCCACAGGCCCAATCCGCAAGTCAGGATCATGAAGCCCATCTGGGCCGTGGTGGAGTGCGCCAGCGCACCTTTGACATCCGGTTTGACCAGCATGACGGCGGCACCGTAAGCCATGGTCGCAGCGCCCGCGATGACCGTCAGCGTCCGGGCCAGGTCGTCGGCGGCCAACGGTGCGGTGCGAATCAGCAGGATCGCACCGGCGTTGACGACGCCGGCGTGCAGCAGGGCCGAGACCGGCGTCGGGGCCGCCAGCGTCGCCGGTAACCAGCGGTGGAATGGAATCTGGGCGGACCGTGACAGCGCCGCCAGCACCACGAGTACACCGAGGATCGCGGGCGTACCGCCGACCGGCGCCGGGCCTTCGGCCCGCAGGTCGATTCGGCCCCAGGTCGCAGTCGCCGCCACGACGGCGACCCACAGCGCCAGATCACCGATCAGGAAGGCCATGACGGTGCGTCTCCAGCCGTCGCGGGCGGCCGGAAGTTGCCAATAGGTGGCGAGCAGGAGGCACAGGGCGACGCCGGCCAGCGTCCAGCAGGCCGCCAGGGTGACCAGGCTTGCCGCGGCGGTAAGGCCGGCGGAGGCGGCCGTCAAGAGACCCGCTCCCCCGGCAAACCAGGCCGCGCGCGGGTCGCCGGTCAGGTAGCGCACCGCGTAGGTCTGGACGATGGCGCTGACGCCGAAAACCAGCAGCAGCAGAACCGCTGCGAGTCTGTCGACGTTGAACTCCCCGCCCAGGATGTGCGCCGACGGGGAGACGCCCCGGGCGGACCCGACTGCCAGTGCGACCGCTCCGAGGAAGCCGAGGCCGGCCGTCAAGGCTCCGACTTGGACGAAGCGCCGCGGCGCGCGCTGACCGAACACAAAGCTCAGTGCTGCGGCGATCGCCGGCGTGGTCAGCATCGCCGCCAGCGTTCCGCTCCCGGTAATCCACATGCGATGCAGATTACGGGTGTTGAACTACGTATGTCAATGTTCGCAATTATTGATTCGCGATTGGCGAATTGGTCGCCCATCTGTCACGACACCTGGATCCGGCCAAAGTAGACTATTGGTATGAGTCAGTGGACGTTCCTCACCAACCACGCCCATACGCTCGTCTGCATCGCCCGCGACCCCGGACTGCGGTTGCGCGACGTGGCCGAACGTGTCGGCGTCACCGAACGCGCCGCGCAACGCATCGTCAGCGACCTGGTCGACGCCGGTTACCTGGAACGGCAGAAGGAAGGCCGGCGAAATACCTATCGGGTTCGGGCCGACCGCCCGCTGCGCCACCCCGTCGAGTACGGACACCACGTCGGCGAAGTTCTCGCGGTTTTCGACGGTGTTCCCGAATTGAGCTGAGCTCAGGCGTCCAGCGCCAGGTCCGTCCGGAAACGTCGCATCCCCTCGATTTTCTCGCTCAGCGACGCGTTGGGTCCGGCGTAGAACATCCACGGCATGGTCAGGATGGCGTCGATACCGGCGGCCTCGGCGCGTTGGTAGTGCGCGGGCAGGTAGGCATCGATCAACGGGGTGATGACGGTGTAACCGTCCATGCCCAAACCGTTGGCGGACCGCAGTTCGCGGATCCGGTCGATCGACGCTACGGCCTGATCCAACCCGATTAGGTCGCCGATCCAACCGTCGTTCCGGGCGGCGCGGCGAAGCGCGATATCGGAGAGCCCACCGGAGTAGATCGGGATCGGCGGCGGCGTGGGCGTCATCTCCAGGCGCGGGGTCCGGTAGAACTCCCCCTCGAATTCGCTCCAACCGGGCTGCCAGAGAACTTTGAACAGTTCGAGCATCTCGTCGGTTCGCTTACCGCGCTTGGCAAACGACTGGCCGAGCAGATCGAACTCCTCCTCACACCAGCCGACACCGACTCCCAGTTCCACCCGCCCGCCGGACAGCACCGCCGCGGTGCCGATCGCCTTGGCCGCCGAGTAGGGATCGCGCATGGCCGGGATATAGACGGTGGTGACGAACTTGAGCCGTGCGGTCACCTGGGCCAGTGCACCGACCAGCACCCAGGGATCCAGCCAGTCGGTGAACGGCTGCCAGCGCCGCTGACCGTCCGGGGTGTAAGGATAGGGGGTGGCCAGCGTCTCGAGATTCACCACATGGTCCGGAATGGCCATTCCCTCGTAGCCGAGTTCATCTGCCGCTCTTGCGATCTCGACAACCTCACCGGCCTCGAGGAAGGCACTGCTGATGTAGAACTTCATGAGCTTGCCCAGGCCGGCGTGATGAAAACTCCTTCAGCCTCCACCGTCGGCCCCTCGGCGTCACTGATGAAGCCCCGGGCGTAGGTCTTGCGATCCTCGCATCGCTCGACGAAAGCCTCCGCGCGCAGCGGCCCCAATGGTGTGCCACGCAGATATCTCACCGTGAAGGTGCCGGTGAACCGGGGCTTTACCAGCCCGCCACTGGCGGCCTCCCCCAGCAGGTGGTCGAGCACGAGGGCCGAAATGCCGCCGTGGGCCAACCCGGGTGGCCCCTCGTAGGCCGCACCGAGGGTGAACTCACTCCAGCAGCGACCGTCGGAATCGTGCTGGATCACCAGCGGAGGCGCCACCGGGTTGCGTTGTCCCGCCGCGGGATTGGTGAACAACAGGGGCCTGCCGGTCTCGGCATGCCGCAGCGAGTGCCAGCCCTCGGAGTTGAGCGGCTGAAGGCTCGCAGTCACCGCAGAGACCGCTTCCGTAGCCGCGCGGATGGTGTCCTCAGCGGCGCCGGTACGGACGGTGGCATCGATCAGCCCCCGCACCGCCTCGGCCAACGGCCCGTACAGGTTCTGCAGCCGGTCGAACTCCTCGGCACTGATGAACTGAGCTTCCCAGTTCTGCATTCTCAACTCCCGAAGACTTTGCTCACAACGGCTTTCGCGCGGCGCGTCACGCGCAGATAGTTGTCCAGGAACGCCCCGCCATCGCCGTCGGACCAGCCCGCCGCGGCGGCGACCGCGTTGAGTTGCCTTCCGGGGCCGGGCAACTGGTCGGTCGGCCGGCCGCGGACGAGCACCAGAGCATTGCGAGCCCGCGTCGCGGTAAGCCATGCCTCCCGTAACTGGTCGACGTCGGCCTCCGGGATCAGGCCCGCTTCCTCCACGGCGTTCAGCGCGTCCAGCGTCGAGGTGGTGTGCAGGGCGGGAACCTCGTGTCCGTGGCGCAGTTGCAGCAGTTGAACGGTCCATTCGACATCAGCGAGGCCGCCTCGGCCCAGTTTGGTGTGGGTATTGGGATCGGCACCGCGGGGCAGCCGTTCGGCGTCGACGCGGGCCTTGATCCGGCGGATCTCCCGGACCGCCTCCGGGGACACCCCGCCCTCCGGATATCGAGTTTTGTCGGCCATTGCCACGAACCGGGCGCCCAGGTCGGGGTCTCCGGCCACCGGGCGGGCCCTCAACAGGGCCTGGACCTCCCACGGTTGGGCCCATTGCCCGTAGTAGGCGGCGTACGACCCCAGCGTCCGGACGAGCGGGCCGTTGCGGCCCTCCGGACGCAGGTTTGCGTCGACTTCCAGCGGCGGGTCATCACTCGGCGATCCGAGCAGCGTGCGCAGCTGCTCGGCCACCGTCACCGACCACTTAACCGCCTTGGTTTCGTCCATCCCCGGGGACGGCTCGCAGACGAACATCACGTCGGCATCGGAGCCGTAGCCCAGTTCCCCGCCGCTGAGCCGACCCATCCCGATCACCGAGATGGCCGCGGGAGCAACACCGTCGGCAGGAGTGTTGGCGCGGGTGATCGCGTCCAGCGCGCACTGCAGAACCGCCACCCACACCGAGGTCAACGCGGTGCACACCTGCTCCACGTCGAGCATCCCGAGCAAGTCGGCCGAGGCGACCCGCGCCAATTCCCGGCGGCGCAGGGTGCGCGCGGCAGCGATGGCCCTGGCCGGTTCGGGATGACGGCCGGCCGAAGCGATGAGCGCCCGAGCCACCCCGTCGGGATCGACGTCGAGCAGCTTCGGCCCGGTCGGGCCGTCGGCGTAGGACTGGATCACCTCCGGTGCGCGCATCAGCAACTCGGGGACGAAGGCCGACGTTCCCAGCACCCGCATCAGTCGCTTTGCCACCGCACTCTCGTCCCGCAGCGTGCTCAGATACCAACGCTGGTCGGCCAGCGCCTCGCTGATCCGGCGGTAAGCCAACAAGCCGCTATCGGGGTCAGGGGTGTCCGACAGCCAGTCCAGCAGTCGGGGCAGCAGAACGGCCTGCACCCGGCCGCGCCGGCCGCTGGAGTTCACCAGAGCACCCAGGTGCGTCAGCGCACTCTGCGGACCCTCGTATCCCAGCGCAGCCAACTGTCTCTCGGCCGCCTCGGATGACATCTGGGACAACCCCAGCGACGGGCCGACCGATTCGAGCAACGGTTGGTAGAAGAGCTTGGCGTGCAGCTTGGACACCCGAACGCTTTGTCGTTTGAGTTCCTCGCGCAGCACGCCGAGTGCGTCGTGTGTCCCGTCGGGCCGGACGTGGGACGCCCGCGCCAGCCAGCGCAGGGCCTCGTCGTCACCGGGTGCGGGCAGCAGGTGGGTCCGCTTGAGCCGCTGCAACTGCAACCGGTGCTCGAGCAGTCGAAGG
>JAHBAP020000250.1 GCA_018500005.2 Mycobacterium sp.
GACCGGAACCGTCGTCGATGCTGCCGGCAGCCAAACCCTGCTCGACGCCGGCGAATCCGCTGGTGTCCTGATGCCCTCGGGTTGCCGGATGGGCATCTGCTTCGGCTGCCTGGCCCCACTGCGCCACGGCGCGGTGCGCGACCTGCGCAACGGTGACCTGACCACCGCCGCCGACGGCGACGGGGTGGTCATCCAAACCTGCATCTCCGCCGCCGCAGCCGACTGCGACATCGACCTCTAACCCGAAAGGACAACTGACATGACCGCCATGCAACGCAGTACCTCCAACCCGATTGCCCACCTCAGCGCCGCGGACATCGAGAACCTGGGTGCCGAACTCGACGCCATCCGAGAACAGGTCCTGGGCAGCCGTGGAGAGCGCGACGCCGCCTACATCCGCAGCGTCATCGCCAACCAGCGCCGGCTCGAACTCGCAAGTCGCGCAATGCTGCTCGTCTCGCTGTTCCCGCCGGCCTGGGTCCTCGGCACCGCAGGGCTGTCGATCTCCAAGATCGTGGACAACATGGAGATCGGCCACAACGTCATGCACGGCCAGTGGGACTGGATGCGCGACCCCAAGATCCACTCCACCACCTGGGAGTGGGACAACGCCTCCCCTGCGGCGCTGTGGAAGCACTCCCACAACGAGCTGCACCACACCTACACCAACGTGCTCGGCAAGGACCACGACTTGGGCTACGGCATCATGCGGGTCGACGAGGACCAGCCCTGGAAACCGTTCCTGTTGTTCCAGCCGCTGACGAACCTCGTCAACGCCTGCTTCTTCCAGTACGGTATCGCCTTCTACGACCTTGAGGTCGGCAAGTACCTCAAGGGCCGCGTCGACAAGGACGATTTCCGCTCCCGCGCAAAGAAAGTGCTGAGCAAGATCGGTCGCCACGCCACCCGTGATTACTTGCTGCACCCGCTCATCTCGGGGCCGTCAGCGCTGACGACACTGACCGCCAATATCACCGCAAACCTGGTGCGCAACCTGTGGACCCACTCGGTGATCATGTGCGGGCACTTCCCTGATGGCGTGAAGACCTTTGAGAAGTCCTCCATCGAGGGAGAGACCCGTGCGGAGTGGTATCTGCGACAGATGCTGGGTTCGGCGAACATTTCCGGCAGTGCGGCAATGCATTTCATGACCGGCAACCTCTCCTACCAAATCGAGCACCACCTGTTCCCGGACCTGCCCAGCAACCGCTACCAGGAGATCACGCCGAAGGTTCAGGAAGTCTTCGAACGCTATGGCCTGACCTACACAAACGGACCGCTGCCTAAACAGGTCGCCTCGGCGTGGACGAAGATCATCCGGCTCTCACTCCCCAACGAGGTCGCCATGCTCATTCGGAAGGATTCCCAGGCCGGCACCGCCGCTGAGTGCGACGTTCGGCACGCATCCTGACCGACGGTTTGCGGCCGCGACCGGTTGTACCGCCCGTTGGTCGACACGAGCATGCGAACTCACCCCGCCATGGCGTTAGCCGTCTCGTCTGCCACCCACGGTGGAGGCCCGACCCGGCCAGGTCTTTTCACTGGTGAATTCACCGCCCGGGCCCCAGACGCGTACGGTCTACATCTCTACGAGTAGTCAACCGCGCCGACCAGAGGGAGTCTGGTGACAGACAGCAGCCCGATGCCCGCAGCACGCGGGTGGGTTATCGGTGCCCTGGTTTCCGCGTCGGTAACGGCGGCAGTCGGTTCGGCTGGGGTTGCCGCCGCGACGTGCACGCCGGGCCGGGGTTCCGACGCCGGCGCGCAATGCGCCCTTGAGGAGACGAGCTTCTCGGTCCAACTCGATGGGAAGTCCTCGGTTTCCGCCCAGGGCCGCCTCGGCGGGCCCGGGGCGGCCACCGGTAAGAGTGGGGTCATCGCCGGGAGTTCGCCTACTGCAGAGAGCCAGCCCGCGCCCACAGACCTCGGCACCCAATACCGGTCCAACGATCCCGTGCTGGTGGCCGAGAGCATGGTGGGCACCGACGTGTTCGGACCCTACGGCTGCGAAGATTTCGTCGACGCCGCATTCGGCCTCACCACCGAGACCGGTATCGGTCACGATATGGCGCTGTCCTTCTACCAGTCGATGGCGGCCCGTGGGCTCGACCATCACGAAACGCCGATCCCGCGTGGCGCGCTGGTGTTCTCCGTCGGCCCGTACGGGAACCATGTCGACATCTCTCGGGGCGACGGTACGTTCGTTTCCGGGGGCGTACAGGGGCTCTCACCCGGCTACGGCGATGGCCACCAGATACAGATTCTGCCCTCCGCCAACCTCGGCGCGTGGAAGATGTACGGGTGGATCTACCCCCCTTGGTGAGGCCACTTCGACGACGATCGGAGCCATCCGGATGAGCATCCCGCCCTACCTCGGGGCTAATTCCGCGCCGATCAAGTACATCTGGCCGAAGCGGATCGCCGTCATTCTCGCCGGGCTGGCCCTGGTGGGCGGGATCGGCTTCGGCGCGAAGACCCTCCTGCACAAGGACGACACGGCGAGCACAAGCCAGGAGACCGTCCAGTCCGCATCTCCGGCGCCCGGGCCGTCGCAGGCCCCGCAATCCTCGGCGCCCGGGTCCTCTCAAGCCCCGCAGGCGCCGACCGGGCCGACGGCGCCGATGGCCTTGAACCAGGCCGTCACCGACTCCGCCGGGGCGTTGAGCGGCGAACAGATCGCCGAGGTGAAGTCCGCCGTCAAGAGCCTGCAGGCGGCCCGCGACGTCCGGCTATGGGTTGTCTACGTCGACGCATTCGATGTCCCGCCCGGGGAGTGGGCCCGGAAGACCCTTTCGCTGACCAAGATGGGGGAACGCGACGCGATCCTTGCCGTCGCGACCAAGCAGCGGAAGTATGCCTTCCTGGTTGCTCCGGCCGTCTCGAACCGTTCGGAACAGGCGATCAGTGCCATGCGCATCAACGACATCGAACCGAGGCTTCGCGACAGTGACTTCGCCGGGGCTGCCGTCGCCGCCGCGACGGGACTACAAGCCCTCGGCTGAATTCGTTTGCGCGCGTCTGTTGTCCAGCGCTGCAGCAACCGGAATCCGCCTGTCGTCCTCGTCCCGCGCGGGAACCGTCGCAGGCACCGCAAGCCTTATCGAACCAACCGGCCCCGACCGAAACTCGGAAACAGACATAATGCCCGAATGGTCGACAACGACGTTGACACCGACAGCTACCCCGCCGGCGACCCGGCATATTTCACCATCGGAGCCGACGGCGGATTCGTGCCCACGAAGGCGGCCGGCGGCCACTGGGGCGAGTCCATTCTCAGTGGTCCCGCGGTGGCGGGCCTGGCGGCCTGGTCGCTCGAGCGCGCGTTCGGTGAGAGCGGGTTCCTGCCCGCCCGGTTCACCATCAACCTGATGCGGCCGGCCCGCAAGGAGCCCCTGCAGGTCAAGACTCGCGAGTTGCGACGCGGCCGACGCGCCCGGTACGCCGATTGCGAGATCCTGCAAGGTGACGATCTGGTTGCCACCGCCGTCGTCGTCCTCTATCAGCAGTCCGAGGCCCCCGAGGGCCAGCAGTGGAGCCCTGCGGTCGAGTTCTACCCGCCGCTGGATCACGAGGGTGACGAACTGGTCGTCGGCAGCGACGCGGCCGGCTGGGGTGAACTCGGTGCCCGGCACCAGAACGTCAGCAGAAAGCGTGCCTACTATCGCGGGCTTGACGTGATCGCGGGGGAGCCGGCGACACCCTTCGTTCGCGCCGTCGTCGTCGCCGAGGCAACCACCAACATGGTGGTCAACCTCGGCACCGACGGCATCGGCTACATCAACGGCGGCCTTACCGTGCTGCTGTATCGCACACCGCGCGGCGAGGGGCTGGGCGTGCAAGGCGATCGGCAGTTCGCGGCCGACGGAGTGGCCATCGGCAGTACCACGCTGTTCGACGACGCCGGCCCGGTCGGGATTGCGTCGATAACCGCACTGGCCAATCCCGCCGCGCGGATCAACTTCGCCGGTACCGCGCGAAACGACGCACCGGGCGCTGAGCTCTACGCCCGGGAGTCCGAATGATGCACGCCTTCCTGAAATTCCCCGACGGCGCCTCCGTCGTCATCACCGGCGCCGGCAGCGGCATCGGCCGCTCGACGGCGCGCATCTGCGCCGAAGCCGGACTACGGGTCGCGTTGTGGGATCTCATCCCAGAGCCCGTCGAGGCGTTGAGGGAGGAACTGACGCACACCGGTGCAAAGACATTCGTCGCCAAGGTCGACGTCCGCGACGAGGCCGACATCGCGGCGGGCTTCGCCGCGACCCAGAATGCGTTCGGGCACATCGACTACCTGGTGAACAATGCCGGCCCGGCTAATGCGACGGCGGTGACTTTCGCCGAGGGCCTCGTCATGGCGGCCGGCAGCATGGCGAACGTGACGAGCGGGTGGCTTGCTCTGGGACGTCGTGACGGCGATGCCATCGTGAATGTCTCGTCGGTGGCCGGCAACATCACCGGTGCGGGCGCGCAACCCTGGTATCCATCGGCCAAAGCAGCCATTGCCGGTTTCACCCGCCATCTCGCGTTGCGCCGCCCCGGTGGCATTCGCGCCAACGCCGTCGCGCCGGGCCTGGTCGACACCCCGCGCATGGTCGATTACATGAAAAGCGACGCGGGCAGGAGCATGATCGCCCGCAACCCCATGGGTCGGGCCGGCCTGCCCGACGACGTCGGTGCCGCGATCTGTTTCCTCTTGAGTCCGGCGGCCTGCTACATCAACGGTGTGGTGCTGCCCGTCGACGGCGGGGCCCAGATCACCGAGTAGTTCGCTTCGGCCGTGTCCGCCGATCGGGGGAACATGCTCTCCGTCGGAATGTGGCCTGTTCGGTGGGCGCGTGCACGTGATACTGCGGGGATGCTTCCGACATGACCTCACCTAAGTCGCACGCGGTGACC
>JAHBAP020000482.1 GCA_018500005.2 Mycobacterium sp.
GCGGGCGGGGATGGCGCTGATTGCGCGGGGGGAGTTCTCCCTGGTGATCATCGGCCTTGCCGGAACCAGTGTCGCGACGCTCAGCGCGGTCGCGACCCCGTACGTCTTCATCCTCGCCATCGTCGGGCCGGTGTTGACTCGCTTTGCGAAGTGACTTCCTGGCACCATAAGAGGCCGTGAGCATCGTTTTCGATCGACCTCTCGACATGGGTCTGGTCACCGAGGCCCTGGCCCCGGCCGTCTTCGGTTCCATGTGGCTGGACCCGGCCGTGTCCGGCGAACGTCCGGACTACCCCCGACTTGCCGGCCCGCTGACCTGCGACCTGCTGGTCGTCGGCGGCGGATACACCGGACTGTGGGCGGCGCTGCATGCCGCCGAACGCAACCCCGGCGCCCGAATCGCCCTGATCGAGGGCCAGCGTGTGGGGTGGGCGGCCTCTGGGCGCAACGGCGGCTTCGTCGACGCCAGCCTGACTCACGGTGCGCACAACGGAAAGACCCGCTGGCCCGAGGAATTCGCCCAACTCGAGCGACTGGGCATGGAGAACCTCGACGGCATGCAGGCCGATATCGAGAAGTACGAGATGGCCGTGGACTGGGAGCGCACCGGCATGCTGGCCGTGGCGACCGAACCGCACCAGGTGCAGTGGCTGCGTGACGCTGCAGACGACGGTGAGGGCGCCTTCCTGACCGCCGAAGAGGTTCGCGCACAAGTGAATTCGCCGACGTACCAGGCGGGGCTGTTCTCATCCGATTCCTGTGCGATCGTCAACCCCGCCCGCCTGGTGTTCGAATTGGCGCGGATCTGTGCCGAGAAGGGGGTGCTGATCCATGAGCACACCCCCGCCGAGGCCGTGCGGCGCGAAGGCTCCCGGGTTCTGGTTCAGACCCCGGACGGCGGCATCACCGCCAAGCGGGTCGTGCTGGCCACCAACGTTTTTCCCAGCCTGATGCGGCGCAACCGGCTGTACACCATTCCGGTCTACGACTATGTGCTGAGCACCCAACCGCTGACCGACGCCCAGCTGATGCGCATCGGCTGGCGCGGCCGGCAGGGCCTCTCCGACTCCGCCAACCAGTTCCACTACTACCGGCTCTCGTCGGACAACCGGATCCTCTGGGGCGGTTACGACGCGGCGTACTACTACGGCCGCCGGGTGGATCCCAGCCGGGAAGACCGTCCGAAGTCGTTCCGCAAGATCGCCCGCCACTTCTTCCTCACCTTTCCGCAACTGACCGACGTCAAATTCAGCCACCGGTGGTCCGGACCGATCGATACCAACACCCGGTTCTGCGCGCACTGGGGCATGGCGGGCAAGGGCCGGATCGCCTACGTCAACGGTTTCACCGGCCTGGGCGTCGGCGCGGCGCGATTCGCCGCCGACGTGTGCCTGGATCTGCTTGACGGCCAGCCCACCGAGCGGACCGAACTGGAGATGGTCCGCCGCAAGCCGCTGCCGTTCCCGCCGGAACCGCTGGCCAGCGCCGGCATTCAGGCCACCCGGTGGTCACTGGACCGGGCAGATCACCACGGTGGACGCCGGAACGTGCTGCTGCGAACCCTCGACCGGGCGGGGCTGGGCTTCGACTCCTGAAGTTCCAGTAGGCTCGCGAACGTCCGCCGGGCAGAAGGCGGTACCTACAGGAGGAATAAGCGTGGGAGACACACTTACCGCAGGACAGAAGCTGGGCCGGGGCGGCTCGCTCACTTCCAGCAATGGGGCCTACACCCTGACGCTGCAGGACGACGGCAACCTCGTTCTGGCCGCGCGCGGGGAGGCTGTTTGGGCCACCGGCACCGAGAACCAGGGCATCGATCGCGCCGAGGTGCAGACGGACGGCAACTTCGTGCTCTATGCCGGGGACACCCCGAAGTGGCACAGCGACACCAAGGGCAAGAAGGACGTCAAGCTGGTGCTGCAGGATGACCGCAACGTCGTGCTGTACTCGGCCGACGGCGCCGCGTGGTCATCGCGCACCGAGACCGACGCGCCGCCGCCGCCGGTCGTCGAAGAGGTCGAGGTCGTGGAAGTCGCTCCGGTGGCCGTCGAGAAGAAGACCCACACCGTGGTGGCCGGCGACACGTTGTTCAACATCGCTAAGCAGTACCTCGGCGATGGCAACCGCTATATGGAACTGGCCCAGGCCAACAACATCGCCAACCCCGACCACATCGAGGTCGGTCAGGTCATCACCATCCCCTGACCTGCAAATTGGGGACGGATTCGCCCTGAAGGCGAGGCCTGCAATAACGAGTCGGTAACAATCGGCTGTACACGCCGATACATTCCTTGACACGTTATTGCGATCGCGTCGGTTGACCGGTCGCCCGACCGATCGGGGTGCATCGTGACCGGTTTTCTGCGATCCGTCCCCATCGTCGCCGCGGCGGCCGGGGACAGTGCGGTGAGCACTGCCCCGGCCGCCGCCGCGACGACGGGAACGGATCGCAGAAGATAGGTCACCAGCCACCCCGATCGGTCGGCGACCGGTCGGCAGACGCGATCGCAATAACGTGTCAAGGAATGTATCGGCGTGTACAGCCGATCGTTACCGAGTCGTTATTGCGTTATTCGTCCGTGGGACGGAACCTACGGCGAAGCCGTCCTCAAACAGCAGGTCAGGGGATGGTGATGACCTGGCCGACCTCGATGTGATCGGGGTTGGCGATGCCGTTGTGGGCAGCCAACTCCGGGTAACGGTTGCCGTCGCCGAGGAACTTCGCCGCGATGTTGAACAGGGTGTCGCCCGCGACGACCGTGTAGGTCGTGACCTCCTTGGCCACCGGAGCGACCTCGGCCTCGACCACGGCGACCTCGACCTCTTCAACCGGTGCCGCCGGCGGCGGGGCGCCGGGTTCGGTGCGCGAGGACCAGGCGGCTCC
>JAHBAP020000614.1 GCA_018500005.2 Mycobacterium sp.
CCCTGGTTGAACAGGTCGGTCTCCAGGAAGCACTGGCCGTCGGTGATCGAGATGACGTTGGTGGGGATGTAGGCCGAGATGTCGTTGGCCTTGGTCTCGATGATCGGCAGGCCGGTCATCGAGCCGCCGCCGAGTTCGTCGGACAGCTTGGCGCAGCGCTCCAGCAGCCGGGAGTGCAGGTAGAACACGTCGCCCGGGTAGGCCTCGCGGCCCGGCGGGCGGCGCAGCAGCAGCGAGATGGCGCGGTAGGCCTCGGCCTGCTTGGTGAGGTCGTCGAACACGATCAGCACGTGCTTGCCGTTGTACATCCAGTGCTGGGCGATGGCCGAACCGGTATAGGGGGCAAGCCATTTGAAGCCGGGGGAATCCGAGGCCGGCGCGGCGACGATGGTGGTGTAGTCCATGGCGCCGCCCTCCTCCAGCGCGCGACGCACGCTGGCGATGGTGGTGCCCTTCTGGCCGACCGCGACGTAGACGCAGCGGACCTGCTTGGACGGATCGCCGGTCTCCCAGTTCTGCCGCTGGTTGAGGATGGTGTCGACGCAGACCGCGGTCTTGCCGGTCTTGCGGTCGCCGATGATCAGCTGGCGCTGACCGCGGCCGATCGGGGTCATGGCGTCGATGGCCTTGATACCGGTCTGCAGCGGCTCGCTGACGCCCTTGCGCTGAACCACCGATGGCGCCTGCATCTCCAGGGCGCGACGCGTCTCCGCGACGATCTCGCCGCGGCCGTCGATGGGCTGGCCCAGCGGGTTGACCACGCGGCCGAGGAAGGCGTCACCGACCGGCACCGAGAGCACCTCACCGGTGCGACGGACCTGCTGGCCCTCTTCGATCTTGTCGGACTCGCCGAGGATGACCGCGCCGATGCTGTGTTCGTCGAGGTTGAGCGCCACCCCGAGCACACCGCCGGCGAACTCCAGCAGTTCCTGGGTCATCGCCGAGGGCAGACCCTCGACGAGGGCGATGCCGTCACCGGTGTCGATGACGGTGCAGACCTCCTCGCGACCGGTGCCCGCCTCGAAGCTCGAGACGTAGCTCTCGATCGCGCCCTGGATGTCGTTCGCGGAGATTGTCAACTCTGCCATGGCTTTTCGTCTTCCTGCCTTTGATCTTTGGGTAAGCGTCTTGGGTAGTGCTAGTCGGGCAGCTTGGTCGCTGCGGCGTCCAACCGGGAGGACAGCGTTCCGTCGATGACCTCGTCCCCAACGGAGACCGCAAGGCCGCCGATCAGATCGGGGTCGACGTTGAGTTGCACCGACACAGGGTTGTGATAGATCCGGGTCAGCACCTCGGTGAGGCGGCGGCGCTGGCTGTCGCTGAGCTCCACAGCGGCACTGACCTGCGCGACTACTTCGCCCCGACGCGCCACCGCCAGTTCGGCCAGTTCGTGAACCGCCTCGTCGGCACGTTCGCCGTGCAGCAGTTCCACGGTGTGTGTGAGCAGGGCGGCCGCGGTCTGGTTGGTGCCACTGGCCCGATCCAGGACCCCGCGCAGCAGGGACACCCGATCGGCGGCCGGCTTGGAATAGTCACCGAGCAGCGTGGTCAGTTGCGGCTCCGAGTCCAGGATGCGCCCAAAGCGGAACAGCTGCTCGGCCACCTCATCGGCCTGGCCCTCGCGCTCGGCCTTCGCCAACAGGCTCAGCCGTGAGACGTAGGCGAGCGCGCCGGCGAAGTCACTGGTCTTGGACCACCGGGCCGAGGCTGCGGTGTCGAGGATGTCGAGGGTCGTTGCACCCACCTGTCCGCCGAGAAGCCGTTGCAGCATCTGCTTTTTGGCGTCAGCCTGCCCCGTGGCGTCGGCGAGGTGACGAGCCAGGATCGGCTCGCGCTGCAGCAGACCGTCGACCGCGACCAACTCGTCGGAGAGCAGGGACAGGTCGGCGGTGCTCAGCGAACCCGACAATGCGTCGAACCGTGCCACCACAGCCGCCTGTGCGTCGCGGCTGGCCGAGCGCAGGTCGGAGCCGGCCACCTCGGGTGCGAACGCGGCCGGCGCCATCGATTCCAACTCGTCGAGGAACCGGTCCACCGTGCCCGACTGGTTCAGCGGGTCGGCCACATACGCCTTGACCAACTCGGTGGCCCGACGCACCGACTCGCCGCCGAGGTCGCCCCGGAGCTGACGGATGAGCTGGGCGCGCAGCAGGGAAACCTGCTGTCCGCCTTGCACTTTGATCCGCTCGGCTTCCACACCGGCCTGGGCGTGCAACTGCTCGGCGATGCGGACCGAATCCGTGCGGGCCTCGTCGACGATGTGGCGGCCCTCGGCCCGGCCCTGGTCGACCCGCTTGGCGTGGTACTGATCGGCTGCGGCCAGCCGGGCGGTGGCCTTGGCACTGTCCTCGAGCTGGGTGCGGACGGCATCCTTCTGCTCTGCCATCAGTTTGCGCACGGGTGGAACCACGTACTTACTGATGATCCAGACGATGACCGCGAAACCGATCAGCTGGCCGATAAAGGTTGACAACTTCTGCCTCAGCCTTCCGAAACCGTGTGGGTGTACGACGACGTGGACGAAGCGGAACCGCCTGATCCGGGAACCTCGACGCCGAGAACCCTGCTGGCCAACGTCGCCGAGAGCGTTTCCACCGAGGCATTGAGCGTGGGCGCGATGGAATCGCTCTGCAACTTGAGTTCCGCGTTGGCTTCTTGCAGTGTGCCCGCGACTTCGTCGTTGGCCCGGGCCCGCATGTCGTCGACGACCTGCCTGCCCTCCGACCTGGCGGCGTCACGAATGCCGGCCGCCTCGGAGCGGGCGGTCGCCAACTCCTTGTTGTAATCGGACTCGGCCGCCGCTTCCTGGGTTGCGGCCCGACGGTTGTCCTCCGCGATCTGGGCGGCCATCCGCTCGCGTTCACCCAACACCTTCTGGATCGGCGGGACGACGAACTTGCCGATGACGCCCAGCACGATCAAGAAGATGGCCAGTACGAAGAAGAAGGTGCCGTTGGGGATGAGGAAGTTCTGCGTACCGCCGCCCTCCTCAGCCGCCAACACGGTGACGCTCAGGTCCCCGGTATCGCTGAAACGCATGGCCGACTAGGAAGCGCCGGGCGTGGCGAACACGAACAGCGCCATGAACGCAAGGTTGATGAAGTATGCCGCTTCCACCAGGCCAACGGTGATGAAGAACGGGGTGAACAGGCGGCCCTGCGCCTCAGGCTGACGGGCGATGCCGGAGATCAGCGCGTTGCCGGCAATGCCGTCACCGATACCGGCGCCGATGGCTCCGCCGCCCAGGATGAGCCCGCCGCCGATCAGGGCGCCGGCAACGATTTGTGGGTCTGCCATTACTTATTCCTCCTTGATTGCTGGTAGGGGCCCTACCAGTTGAGTGGGTGGTTCCGGGGTCGAGAAAGCTTCTAGTGGTGCTCCTCATCCAGTTCCATGGACTGGCTGAAGTACAGAATCGTCAGCAGCGAGAAGATGAACGCCTGGATCAGACCGACGAACAGGTCGAAGGTCTTCCAGATCGCGTTGGGCGCCCACATGATGTACGGCGGGAACAACGCGATCAGCGCCACCATGATGCCGCCGGCGAAGATGTTGCCGAAAAGTCGCAGCGACAACGAGATCGGCTTGGCGATCTCCTCGACCAGGTTGATCGGCGCCAGGAAGGCGACGTGGCCCTTTAGCAGCTTAACCGGGTGGCCGATGAGACCGCGCCGCCAGATGCCGGCCGCGTGGTAGCAGAGGAAGACGAACAACGCGAGTGCCAGCACGAAGTTGATGTCCGAGGCCGGTGGCTTCAGGAGTTCCATGGTCTGACCGTCGGCGTTGCTGTACTGAACCGGCAGCACCGAGATCCAGTTCGCGATCAGGATGAACACGAACAGGGTGACCGCCAGGGGCAGCACGAACGGAGCGATCTTCATCCCGATGGCCGACTCGATCTGGCCACGCATCTGAGTTGTGATCGCCTCCCAGAACAACTGCACACCGCTCGGGACGCCGGTCGAGGTGACCTTGGCCCGCAGGAAGAAGGCCAACGCAAGAGTGATGACGGCGGCAAGGGCGGTGGCATAGACCGTGTCGGTGTTAACGGTCATGCCCAACCAGGTGGCCGTGGTGTGGTGGCCGACCTCGATCGCACCCTCAGCGAGGATCTGTTCGGTCATGGTGCTCAATCCTTGAACATGTTGTCGGCTGTTGAGGCGGGATTGGAAGAAGAAGAAGTAGAAGAAGGATAAGAATCCGCCGGACCGGCCCCATTCTCGGGAGTGGAGTGGAGTTCGGCGTCCGGCTCACCGGTACGAATCTTTTTCCACACCGGAAGTGCGGTGCTCAAAACCAGGATGACCTGGAACAGCGCCAGCCCGAATACGACCCCCAGGCCCAACGGCCGGAAGATCCACGCGACGGTCAGTCCGATGACGGTGATGACCATCAGCCGGGTCGCCGAGTTCAACGCCATCTTGTGCTTGAGCGGGTGGGCGTCAGCGGTGATCGAGGCGACCGATCGCTGCACCAGAAGCGCGTTGATCAGGCCCAGACCCAGACCGATTGCGAAGAACACCCCGAACATGATGTGCCCGGCCCACGCGGAGAACGCGACGACCAGAGCTGTCACGGCAGCGCAGACAATGAGTAGTTGAGCGGGGCGGAAAACCACGGATGGGAACACCAACGGCGCATCCGGCGCTGGCGTCGTCACACGTCCACCCACAATCGTGTCGTCTGCGGCTATCTGTCTCTGCAAGAGGTCCCGAACGGGCGTTGCAGGGGCACGCTATCACAGTGAAAAAAGGCGGGGTCAGGTGGGCAAATCGCCCTACTACTTGCCGTCGTAAAGGCTGTCGTACAACGCCGTCAGCTCGTCGTCGTCTGGCATGTTCTCGCCCCGGATCAGCGGGATGACGGTCACCACGATGGCAACCGCGATGGCTGCGAGCATGACCGCCCCGGTGTAGCGGGGGTCGACGAAGATGGTGCTCGCCGCGCCGAGTGCCACCAGTCCGACCCATAGGTAGATGAGCAGCACCGCCCGGCGGTGGGAATGGCCGATCTGCAGCAACCGATGGTGCAGGTGCATCTTGTCCGGGCTGAACGGGCTGCGGCCGGCGCGGGTGCGCCGGACGATGGCCAGCAGCATGTCCAGTGCCGGAACGAACACCACCGCGACCACCAACAGGAACGGCGAGAGCAGGGCGAAGACGTCGCGCGCGCCGTAAGCACTCTGGGAAATCGGGCCGGCCGCAGTCGTGGAGGCCGCGGCGAGCATCAGCCCGATCAGCATCGACCCGGAGTCGCCCATGAAGATGCGGGCGCGGTGGAAGTTGTGCGGCAGGAACCCGAGGCAGGCTCCGGCCAACACCACCGAGATCACCGCCGGCGGGTAGAACAACACGTCGCCGCCGTGGTCGCGGAGCAGGCCGACGGAGTAGATGCAGATGGCCATCGCGGTGATCAGACCGAGGCCGGCGGCCAGTCCGTCCAAGCCGTCGACGAAGTTCATCGCGTTGACCACCGCCACCGTCAGCGCCAGGGTCAGCAGAATCGACGACGCCTGGTCCAGAACGATGGTTCCGATCCCGCCGAATGGGATGTAGAGCACGCTCCAGGCAACACCCATGGTCACCAGCACGCTGGCCGCCGTGATCTGCCCGGCGAACTTGGTCAGAGCGTCCAGGCCCCACCGGTCGTCGATCAGGCCGATGCCCATGATCAGGCCGCCGGCGATGACCACCGCAGGCATTCCCGAGGAGTAGACGAATCCGCGGGTCAGCGCCGGCAACTGCGAGGCCAGGAACACCGCGGTAATGACACCGAGGTACATCGCCAGACCGCCCATCCGAGGTGTGGGCTGCAGGTGAACGTCACGGGCACGGGGGTATGCGACGGCGCCGAGGCGGGTGGCCAGCACCCGGACCCCGCCGGTGGCGAAATAGGTGACCGCCGCGGCGGTAAGCCCGACGAGTGTCAACTCCCGCAACGGAACACCGGCGCCCTGGTCGGAGAGGGCCAGGTAGAAAACGTCCCCCATGACCTACTCCCCCGCGACCGGGGCCGGGTCGGTCAGCGTCGCGGCCTCGACACCGAGGACCTCGGCGACGGCGGCCACACTGATCGGCCCCTCGCGCAGGACGCGCGGCGACGCGCCGGTCAGATCGACGATGGTGGAGGCCGCCTGCTGTTCCGACGGGCCACCGTCGAGATAGACGTCGACGAGACCGCCGAGTTGGTGCTGGGCCTCCTGTCCGGTGGTGGCCGGCGGCTGTCCGGAGACGTTGGCGCTGGACACCGCCAGCGGGCCGGTCTCGCGGAGCAGTTCCAGCGCCACCGGATGTAGGGGCATCCGCAGCATCACCGTGCCTCGGGCGTCGCCGAGGTCCCAGCGCAGCGAGGGCGCCTGTTGCACCACCAGGCTCAGCGCGCCGGGCCAGAACGCGCGGATCAGTTCGCGCGCGGAGTCGGGTACGTAGTAGACGAGTCCTTCGATGGTGTGCCAGGAGCCGACCAGCACGCCGACCGGCATGTCCCGGCCGCGGCCCTTGGCGGCGAGCAACGCGGCGACCGCCTGGTTGTCGAAGGCGTCTGCGGCGAGGCCGTAGACGGTGTCGGTGGGCATCACCACCAACCGGCCGCTCTTCAGCGCGGCGGCGGCGGCCGATATCGCATCGGCCCGGTTCTGCGGGTCACGGCAGTCGAACGTCTGGGTCATTGCGCGCCCCTGCGCGCGGTCACGAACCGTGGCCTGCCGGTCAGGTCGCGCCGCGCGGTCACCTCTGTGAAGGCGGGAGCCGGAGGGCAGGAGCGAAGCGACCCGGGAATGGGAGCCGGAGGGCAGGAGCGAAGCGACCCGGGAATGGGTACCTCCAGAAACACCTCCACGCATTCTTGCGAAGTCGTGTCGTCATGTTCGACGGCCAGCAGGCCACCGGGTTTGAGCCAATCGGCGGCGCGGCGCACGATGGGCCGGATCACCGCCATGCCGTCGGACCCACCGAAAAGTGCATGGTGCGGATCATGTTCGGCCACTTCGGGATCCAGCACCGCACCACAGGGGATGTAGGGCGGATTGGCCACCACCAGGTCGACGGAGCCGACGAGTTCGGGCAGCAGATCGGGTTCGGTCGCGTCGGCGGCCACGACACGAACGGCCGGGGTCGAGGCGGCGTTGCGGCGGGCATAGTCCAGGGCCGACGCGTCATCGTCCACGGCGATCACGGTGGCACCGCGGATGCCGGTTGCCAGCGCCACGGCCAGTGCGCCGGATCCGGTGCACAGGTCGACGATCACCGGGGACGGCGGAAGATCCTGAGCAAGAGCCCATTCCAGCATCGCCTCGGTCTCCGGTCGCGGGATGAAAACCCCTGGCCCCACCTGCAACTGAACCGGGCCGAACGCTACGGTGCCGATGATGTGCTGCAGGGGAACACGTGTGGCACGGATCGCGACGGCATCGCCGAACCGGTCGAAGAAATCGGGTTCCACCGGGTCGAGCAGTGCAAGTCGGCCGCGGTCGGTTCCGGCGGCGTGAGCGGCGAGAAGTTCGGCATCGGTTCGCGCCGAGTCGATTCCGGCCGCGGCGAGCGTGTCGGCGGCCGCGGCGATCGCCTCGCGCACGTGAAGCCGTGAACTCATGCCTGCTGCAGCCTCGCCTGCTTGTCCGCGGCGACCAACGCGTCGAGCAGGTCGTCCATATCGCCGTCGAGCACCTGATCGAGATTGTGCGCCTTGAAGTTGATCCGGTGATCGGCGATCCGGTTCTCCGGGAAGTTGTAGGTGCGGATGCGCTCACTGCGGTCAACCGTGCGGATCTGACTGGCACGGTCCGCCGATGCGGCGTCCTGGGCCTGCTCCTCTGCCACCGCCTGCAACCGAGCGGCCAGGACCTGCATGGCGCGGGCCTTGTTCTGCAACTGGGACCGCTCGTTTTGGCAGGTGACCACGATGCCGGTGGGCAGGTGCGTGATGCGCACCGCCGAGTCGGTGGTGTTGACGCCCTGACCGCCCTTGCCGGATGACCGGTAGACGTCGATACGCAAATCGGACTCGTCGATCTGCACCTGTTCGACCTCGTCGGGTTCGGGATAGACCAACACGCCCGCCGCCGAGGTGTGCACCCGGCCCTGGGACTCGGTGACGGGAACGCGTTGCACCCGGTGCACGCCGCCCTCCCATTTCATCCGCGACCACACCCCATCGGCGGAATCGCCCTTGCTGGCGATGGCGATGGTGGCTTCCTTGTAGCCGCCGAGGTCGGAGAAAGTCTCATCGAGAACGGTGACGGTCCACCCGTGCCGTTCGGCGTAGCGGATGTACATCCGGGCCAGATCGGCGGCGAACAGGGCCGACTCCTCGCCGCCTTCACCGGATTTGACCTCCAGCACGATGTCGTCGGCGTCGTGCGGGTCCCGGGGGGCGAGCATGTCGGTCAACTGGGTGTCGAGCTCGGCGACCCGCTGCTCCAACTCGGTGACCTCGTCGGCGAACGACGAATCGTCGGCCGCCAGTTCCCGGGCCGCTTCCAGGTCACCGCGGGCGGACTCCAGCTTGCGGTAGGTCGCCACGACCGGGGCCAGTTGGGCGAAGCGCTTCCCGACCCGTCGGGCGTTGCCGGCGTCGCCGTGCAGCTCAGGGTCGGACAGTTGGCGTTCGAGATCGGCGTGCTCGGTGAGGACGGCGTCGATCGCGACAGCGGGGGCGCTCTGCGTCATCGTCGTCCTCTCGCGGTCACTGCCTGGGCTGAGCCGTCAAACGCAAACCGACGCCCGACCTCTCGCGGATGCGACAGACGGGCGTCGGTAGGGCGGCTACTTCTCTGAGGCCCCAGAGGCA
>JAHBAP020000187.1 GCA_018500005.2 Mycobacterium sp.
CAGGTACACGGTGGCATTGGCGGTCCGGATTCCACCGCACACCACCCCGGCATCGTTGACCCGCAGACTGTCGGTCGACCCGCTCACCGTCAGCGGCTGGCCCTGAACGGTTTTGTGCTCACCGACGATGTCCTCAGGTGCGATCTGGCCCGGGACGACGTGGTAGTTGAGTACGCCGGTCAACATTTTCGGGTCGCCCTTGAGCTTCTCGAGGGTTTCCGGACTGACCTTCCCGAACGCCTCATCGGTCGGGGCGAAGACGGTGTACTGCCCGGTGTTGACGGCGTCGAAGAGGTTGACCTCGGGATTGAGGTTGCCCATCAGCGCACCCGCGAAGGTCGTCAACAACGGACTGTTGCCCAATGCCACCGCGACCGGATCGCGGCCCATGCCGTCGAGTGCGCCGGGGCCGGCCGGAACCGCCAGCACGTAGTTCTCGCAGCCGGACCCGCTCACACCGGCGGGAATCGGAACCTCGGTTCTGGTGGGGGTCCGCTCGGTCGGCTTCGGTGCCGGCGACTCCCCGGCGGGTGCCCGGTGCGGCGCAGGAGCGGCTTCGGGTACCGCGGCATTGCTCGAACAGCCTGCGAGTATCAGGGCGGCGGCGAGGCAGGCGGCGCTGCCGATCGTGCGGCGAGCCGTCATCTTCTCTCCTCAATCAAGGCGCGAACGATCACACACGGCACAATAGATCGGTGACCTCCGCTGACCGCCTCCGCGTGCTGATCCTCGGTAGTACCGGTTCGATCGGCACTCAGGCGCTCGAGGTCATCGCCGCCAATCCGGACCGGTTCGAGGTGGTCGGACTTGCGGCCGGTGGGGGCAATCCAGATCTACTGGCCCGCCAGCGCGCCGAAACCGGGGTCAACCGCATCGCGGTGGCCGATCAGGCTGCCGCTGACCTGATCGGCGAGGTCACCTATGCCGGATCGGACGCGGCCACCCGGCTGGTGCAGGACGCCGCCGAAACGACCGGGGTCGACGTCGTCCTCAACGCCCTGGTCGGGGCGTTGGGCCTGGAGCCCACTCTGGCCGCGCTGGCCACCGGTGCGAGGCTGGCGCTGGCCAATAAGGAATCCCTGGTCGCCGGCGGACCGCTGGTTCTCAAGGCGGCCCAACCCGGCCAGATCGTGCCGGTGGACTCCGAACACTCGGCGCTGGCCCAGTGCCTGCGATCCGGTACCGCCGAGGAGGTGGCAAGGCTGGTTCTGACCGCCTCCGGCGGACCGTTCCGCGGCTGGTCGACTGCCCAGTTGGAGTCGGTGACGCCGGAGCAGGCCGGTGCCCACCCGACCTGGAGCATGGGTCCAATGAACACGCTGAACTCGGCGTCGCTGGTCAACAAGGGCCTGGAGCTGATCGAGACACATCTGCTCTTCGGTGTTCCCTACGGGCGAATCGACGTGGTCGTCCACCCGCAGTCGATTGTGCACTCGATGGTGACCTTCGTCGATGGTTCCACGATCGCCCAGGCCAGCCCGCCCGATATGAAGCTGCCCATTGCGCTGGCCCTGGGCTGGCCCCATCGGGTGCCCGGGTCGGCCGCCGCCTGTGACTTCAGCACCGCCGCCACCTGGGAGTTCGAGCCGGTGGACAACACCGTCTTCCCCGCGGTGGACCTGGCCCGCCAGGCCGGTGAGGCAGGCGGATGCATGACCGCGGTCTACAACGCGGCCAACGAGGAGGCGGCCGAGGCCTTCCTGGCCGGGCGGATCCGATTCCCGGCCATCGTGAGGACAATCACCGACGTGCTGGCCGCCGCCGACCAGTGGGCCGCGCAACCGGCTACCGTGGAGGACGTACTCGACGCCCAGCGATGGGCCCGGCAACGTGCACGCGACGCCATCGCGGCACAGGAGGTCACTACCTACCGATGATGTTCGTGATCGGCATCGTGCTGTTCGCACTGGCCATTCTGGTGTCGGTGGCACTGCACGAGTGCGGCCACATGTGGGTTGCCCGCGCCACCGGGATGAAGGTCCGGCGCTACTTCGTCGGCTTCGGGCCCACGCTGTGGTCCACGATGCGGCGCAACAAGTTGGGTTCGACCGAATACGGCGTGAAGGCCATTCCGCTGGGCGGGTTCTGCGATATCGCCGGTATGACCGCTGTCGAGGAGCTTCGCCCCGAAGACGAGCCGTACGCGATGTACAAGCAGAAGACCTGGAAACGGGTCGCGGTGCTCTTCGCCGGTCCGGCAATGAATTTCATCATCGGACTGGTCCTCGTCTACGCGATCGCGGTGATCTGGGGACTGCCCAATCTCCATCCGCCGACCTCAGCCGTCGTCGGTGAGACGACCTGCGTCAAGCCGGAAGTGACCAAAGGCGAACTGGGTGACTGCACCGGGTCCGGGCCGGCCTCGGCCGCCGGCATCAAGGCCGGTGATGTCGTGGTCAAGGTCGGCGCCACCGAGGTGAAAACCTTCGAGGAGATGGTCTCGGCGGTGCAGAAGTCCGCTGGGCCCACGCCCTTCGTGCTGGAGCGCACCGTAGACGGCACGACGTCGACCGTCGACACCGTCGTCGATGTCAGCACCACCAAGCGCTGGGTCGCCCCGGCCGGCGGGGGGGACGCCACCGGTCCGTCCGATGTCGGTGCCATCGGCATCACCGCCGCCCAGTTCGGGCCCACCCATTACAACGTGCTCTCCGCGGTTCCGGCGACCTTCGCCTTCACCGGCGACCTGGCCGTCGAGATCGGCAAGTCCCTGGCGAAGATCCCCTCGAAGGTCGGCGCGCTGGTGAATGCCATCGGCGGCGGCGAACGTGATCCCGAGACCCCGATCAGCGTCGTCGGCGCCAGTATCATCGGCGGCGACACCGTCGACCATGGGCTGTGGGTGGCGTTCTGGTTCTTCCTGGCGCAGTTGAACTTCGTCCTCGGCGCCATCAACCTGGTGCCACTGCTTCCGTTCGACGGCGGGCATATCGCCGTCGCGGTGTTCGAAAAGCTACGCAATATGCTTCGCGCAGCGCGCGGCCTGATGCCGGCCGCGCCGGTGGACTACGGCAAGCTGATGCCGGCCACCTACGTGATCCTCGTTCTGGTGATGGGTTACATGGCCTTGACCGTCACCGCCGACCTGGTGAATCCAATCCGCTTGTTCCAGTAGGAGCTTGTTCTAGTAGGAGTTAGACATGACCTCCATCGGTTTGGGCCTGCCGGCCGCTCCGCCTCCGGTGCTCGCCCCGCGTCGCAAGACCCGTCAACTCATGGTCGGCAACGTCGGCGTCGGCAGCGACTACCCCATCCCGGTGCAGTCGATGTGCACCACCAAGACGCACGACGTCAACGCGACGCTGCAGCAGATCGCCGAACTCACTGCGGCCGGCTGCGATATCGTCCGGGTGGCCTGCCCGCGCCAGGAGGACGCCGACGCACTGCCCGAGATCGCCAGGCACAGCAACCTTCCGGTGATCGCCGACATCCATTTCCAGCCTAAGTACATCTTCGCCGCGATCGACGCCGGATGTGCGGCGGTGCGGGTGAACCCCGGCAACATCAAGGAGTTCGACGGCAGGGTCGGCGAGGTCGCCAAAGCCGCTGGCGCGGCGGGCATCCCGATCCGCATCGGCGTCAACGCCGGATCGCTGGACAAGCGGATGCTGGAGAAGTACGGAAAGGCGACCCCGGAGGCGCTGGTCGAGTCCGCGCTCTGGGAGGCCTCGCTGTTCGAGGAACACGGTTTCGGCGACATCAAGATCAGCGTCAAGCACAACGACCCGGTGGTGATGGTCGCGGCCTACCGACTGCTGGCCGAAAGATGCGACTACCCCTTGCACCTGGGCGTCACCGAGGCCGGCCCGGCGTTCCAGGGCACCATCAAGTCGGCGGTGGCGTTCGGCGCACTGCTCGCGCAAGGGATCGGCGACACCATCCGAGTTTCGCTGTCGGCGCCGCCGGTCGAGGAGATCAAGGTCGGCGGTCAGATCCTGGAGTCGCTGAACCTGCGGCCCCGCGGATTGGAGATCGTGTCGTGCCCGTCCTGTGGCCGGGCCCAGGTCGACGTCTACACCCTGGCCAATGAGGTCACTGCGGGTCTGGAGGGTCTCGACGTCCCGTTGCGGGTTGCAGTGATGGGCTGTGTCGTCAACGGGCCCGGCGAGGCCCGCGAAGCCGACCTCGGGGTCGCCTCGGGCAACGGCAAGGGGCAGATCTTCGTCAAGGGCGAAGTGATCAAGACCGTGCCCGAAGCCAAGATCGTCGAGACGCTCATCGAGGAGGCGCTGCGTCTCGCCGAGGAAATGAAGGACGGCGGCACGGATGCGGCTACCGGCGGTTCGCCGGTCGTCACCGTAAGCTGAAAAGGCTCCCCATAAGCCCTCCGGAAAGAACGCCATGTCGGCTCCGTCACTGTTCCGCTCGGTTGACGGTCGGCGGGTGTCGGTGGTGCGGGACGCCGCAGCGGTATCGCGAGTTCTTGCCGAGGACCCGGTCAGCGGCTGCATGGTGGCCGCTCGGGTAGCCGACCACGGCGTCGAGTCCAACGCTATCGGGGGGGAGTTGTGGACCCGGCGCCGAGTAGACGACTCGCTCTGCTACGCCGGCGCAAACCTGATCCCGTTGCGGGGAACGGTTCTCGATATAAGGGCATTCGCTGACCGGGCGCTCAGCACACCCCGGCGGTGTTCCTCAGTGGTCGGCCCCGCCGAGCTTGTGCTGCCGATGTGGGAGCGACTGGAACAGGGCTGGGGGCCGGCTCGCGACGTCCGGGACCGCCAGCCCCTGATGGCGTTGCGGTCCCGGCCGCGGGGCACCAGCGACCCCCGGGTGCGCCGGGTGCGGTTGGCGGAACTGGACGCTTATCTGGTCGCCGCCGTCGACATGTTCATCGGTGAGGTCGGCGTCGACCCCCGGGCCGGTGACGGTGGCCGCGGGTACCGCCGCCGGGTGTCAAATCTGATCGCGGCGGGACGGGCGTTCGCCCGCTTCGAGAACGGGCAGGTGGTGTTCAAGGCCGAGATCGGGTCGCAGTCCCCGCTGGTCGGGCAGATCCAGGGGGTCTGGGTGCACCCGGGGTGGCGGGGTCGTGGTCTGGGCACCGCGGGCACCGCGGCGGTGGCTGAGGCGGTGGTGCAGAGTGGCCGGATCGCGAGCCTCTACGTCAACAGCTACAACACCGTCGCGCGGGCTGCCTACGCCCGGGTCGGCTTCCGCGAGGTGGGGATCTTCGCCACCGTTCTGCTCGACTGATCCGGGTACCGCGAGACTGAAACCAGGGCGGCAAATCGCGCCTTGCATTCAGGCGCCCGTTCCCGTCGACGTTTCAGGCTCGATCGTCACGTAGCGCGCGCCTCCGCCGAATCCTGGTCACGAGCTCATAACATCTGCCCCAATGGCAACTTTGGCAACAAAAGTCACAGGCATCGCAGCCACTCTGGCGTTGGTGTCCGGAACGCTGTCGGCCTGCACACCGAAGGCCGATGGCCCAGCGCCCGCCGCCAAGCAGTTCCTCGCCGACCTCGGCCGGGGCGACACCGGCGCGGCCGCCGCCCTCAGCGACCGCCCGTCCGAGGCGCACGAAGCCCTCAACGAGGCGTGGTCCCGCCTGCAGGCGGACCGTCTGGACGCCACCGTCCTGGGATCGCGCTTCACCGGCGACACCGGCAGCGTGAACTACCGCTTCACTTGGCAGCTGCCCAAGAGCCGGACTTGGACCTACGACGGCGTGCTCAACATGATTCGCGATGAGGGCACCTGGCGGGTGCGCTGGTCGGCCAGCGCCCTGCACCCGAGCCTGGGCGAGCATCAGACCGTCGAACTGCGCGCCGATCCGCCCAAGCGTGCCTCGGTCAACGAGCTGGGCGGCACCGAGATCCTCGTGCCCGGCACCCTGTACCGCTACCAACTCGACGCGTCGCGGGCCGCCGGCAACCTGATGGGCACCGCCCGGGTGGTGACCGATGTGCTGCGCCAGTTCGACAACAGCCTGAACCCGCAGCGGCTGGCCGAGCAGGCCAGCTCGATGAAGGGGCCGCTCGACATCATCACGTTGCGGACCTCGGACCACGACAAGGTTTCGCAGGCGCTCGATGCCCTGCCCGGGGTGGTCGTCACCCCGCAGGCCGACATGTTGGCCACCGACGACGGTTTCGCACCTGCGGTGGTCAACGAGGTCAAGAAGGCCGTCCTTGACGAGCTGGACGGCGAGGCGGGCTGGCGGGTGGTCAGCGTGAATCAGAACAGCGCCGACGTCGATGTCCTCAACGAGGTCCCGCCCAAGCCGGCTCCGTCGGTGTCGGTGACGCTGGACCGACTGGTGCAGAACGCCGCCCAGCACGCGGTGGACGCGCAGGGGCACAAGGCCATGCTCGTCGTGATCAAGCCGTCCACCGGCGAGGTCCTCGCGGTGGCCCAGAACGGGGCCGCCGATGCCGACGGCCCGGCAGCCACGACCGGTCTCTACCCGCCGGGGTCGACGTTCAAGATCGTCACAGCCGGTGCGGCCATCGAGTCGAAGATGGCGACACCGGACAGCATGCTGGGTTGCCCGGGCGAGATCGAGATCGGGCACCGAATCATCCCAAACTACGACAAGTTCGACCTCGGTGTGGTGCCGATGGCCAAGGCGTTCGCCAACTCCTGTAACACCACCTTTGCCGAGCTGGCGAGCCGGATGAGCCCCACGGCGCTGACAGTTGCGGCTTCCCAGTTCGGGATCGGGCCGGACTACACCATGGACGGACTGACCACCGTCACCGGCACCGTTCCCCCGACCGTGGATCTGGCCGAGCGCACCGAAGACGGGTTCGGCCAGGGCAAGATCCTGGTTACCCCGTTCGGTATGGCGCTGGCCGCGGCCACCGTCGCGGCCGGCCGAACGCCGACTCCGTTTCTCATCGCGGGCCGACAGACGACCGAGACTGGGGAGCATCCGCCGGTCGATCCGTCCGTCCTGGTCGGTCTGCGCTCGATGATGCGGCAGGTGGTGACCGACGGAACAGCGAAGGCCATCGACGGGATGGGCGAGGTGTACGGCAAGACGGGTGAGGCCGAATACCAGGGCGGTTCGCATGCCTGGTTCACCGGCTACCGCGGGGATCTGGCGTTCGCCGGGCTGCTCGTCGGGGGCGGCAGTTCGACCTACGCGGTGCGGATGGTGCACCAGATGCTTGAGGAACTGCCGCCGGACTTCCTGGCCTGAATTCTCCGGGCCGGTTAGCCGGCGACGATCTCACCGCCGCGCACGGTGACCTTGCGTTCCACCAGCGGCTCCATCGCGGGACCGCGGAGCACTGCACCGTCGAGTTCGAACTGGCTTCCGTGGCAAGGACATTCGATCTTCTCGTACTTGATCGCCAACGCACATCCGGCATGCGTGCAGCGGGCGACAAAGCCTTTGAAGACGCCCGTGCTGGGCTGGGTGATAAGGGTGCCGTCGACGATCTTGGCCGCGCCCACCGCGACGTCGGTGACCGGGGCGAGCACCTGACCGGGTGCCGGCGGCGGCGAGACCCGTCCTTGCCCCGGTGTCCCGCAACCGGCCAGTGGTGCGGCCAGCGGGCATAGCGCGGCCCCGATCAATACCGAACGGCGCGGTAGCTCAGACATGGCCCGTTAGCGTAGTCGCCGTGAAAAGCGGCGACCATGCGATTCCTGACCGCACCCACCCAGTCCGGGATCCCCGATGGTGGTTCCAGGATGTCCTCGTTGCTCTCATCATCGGCGGCCTCCTCACCGCCGGGAGCGTCATCGGTCAGAAGTTGGTGGATGACCGGCGAGCGGATCGGGAACTGCAGACGGCGATATCCACCAACAGGCACGACCTGCAGATGGAGAACCTCAGATTCGTTCGCGACGGGTCCGGCGCGGCGCAAGAGGAGCGACGGCGGTTCGCCGAGTTCGATCTCGCGGGCCAGAACCTCGTCGGCCTTCGTCTGGACGGATCGGACTTCGCCCGTGCCAATCTCACCGGCGCGAACCTATCGGAAAGCAACCTCAGCCGGTCCAACTTCGCCCGGGCCACTCTTCGCGGAACCAACCTCACCCGCACCGCCCTGCGGGGCGCGTATTTCGGGCCGGAACGGATCCCAGCGGCTCCGGACGGACTCGGAGCGGATCTGACCGGCGCCGATCTGGATGACGCTGATTTGACCGATGCCGATCTCAGCCACACCAACCTGACCGGCGCCTCGATAGCCCGCACGACGTTGACCAACGTGTTCTACGACCGCGAGACCGCCTGGCCGCAGGGCTTCAGCCCGCCTCCGAGTCGTGCCGTTCGGTAAATTGGAGGTGCTATGACTGAGATCGAGAACAGGTTCGACACCCGAGCCGTCGTCCGCTACGACGGAGTTCCCGCCCTGCGGGTCTCCGACGCCGACCGCAACGGCACCCTGCGCCGGTTGCATAACGCCGTCGGCCAGGGGTTGATCGACATCGGCGAGTTCGAGGAACGCTCCGCGCAGGTCTCGATGGCCCGCCAGCCCGCGGACCTCGAATCGCTGGTCGACGATCTGCCCCGGTCCGGTGCGATCGCCTCCTCGTCAGCCGACCATCTGGAATTGCGCGGCTGGATGGGTTCGCTGGAACGACGCGGCGAGTGGACGGTTCCCACCCGGCTGTCCCTGGTGCGCCGGATGGGGTCGGTGGACCTGGACCTCACCACCGCCCGGTTCGCCGGCCCGGTGGTGGTGATCGAGTTGGACCTGATCCGCGGTTCCCTGGATCTGCGGTTGCCCGAGGGCGCCAGCGCCTCCATCGACGACGTCACCGTCTACGGCGGCAGTGCCCGGGACCGCCGCAAGAACCCACCTGCCGAGGGCAGGCCGCACGTGGTGCTGACCGGTCGGGTGGTGCTGGGTTCGGTGACTATCCGCGGCCCCAAGCGGCAGGTGCCGTCGTTGCCGGTGCTGCGGCGCCGATGAGTCCGCGCGGCGCCCTGAGCGCAGGGACGGTCTCACCGACCCTGCCGGTACCCAAGTCCATCGATCGTCCCGAATACGTCGGCCGGACCGACGCCGTCGAGGGCCACGAACCGTGGGTGCAGACCCCCGAGGTCATCGAGAAGATGCGCATCGCGAGCCGGATCGCCGCCCAGGCGCTGGTCGAGGCCGGCAAGGCCGTCGCTCCCGGCGTGACGACGGACGAACTCGACCGCATCGCACACGACTACATGGTCGACCACGGTGCCTACCCGTCGACCCTGGGCTACAAGGGATATCCGAAATCCTGCTGCACCTCGCTCAACGAGATCATCTGCCACGGTATCCCGGACTCCACAGTGATCGCCGACGGCGACATCGTCAACATCGACGTCACCGCCTACATCCACGGCGTGCACGGCGATACCAACGCCACCTTTCTGGCCGGTGACGTCAGCGAGGAGCACCGCCTGCTCGTCGAGCGCACCGAGGAGGCCACCGCCAGGGCGATCAAGGCGGTCAAGCCGGGCCGCGCACTGTCGGTCGTGGGCAGGGTCATCGAGTCCTACGCAAATCGCTTCGGCTACAACGTTGTTCGTGATTTCACCGGCCACGGCATCGGGACAACCTTCCATAACGGCCTGGTCGTTTTGCACTATGACCAGCCCAGCGTGGACACGGTCCTCGAACCGGGGATGACGTTCACCATCGAGCCGATGATCAATCTCGGATCGCTGGATTACGAGATCTGGCCGGATGGTTGGACGGTGGCCACCAGAGATCGCAAGTGGACGGCGCAGTTCGAACACACCATCGTGGTGACCGACGAGGGTGCCGAAATACTGACTCTGCCGTGAGCCGAGTTGGTGCGGGGGGAGCCCTGCTGATCGCGGGCACCACCTCCGACGCCGGCAAGTCAATGGTAGTGGCCGGACTATGTCGGCTGCTGTCCCGTAAGGGAATCCGCGTCGCCCCGTTCAAGGCGCAGAACATGAGCAACAACTCCGCCGTCGCACTGGACGCGGATGGGCGCGGCGGGGAGATCGGCCGTGCACAGGCCATGCAGGCCCGCGCCGCCGGTCTGGCGCCCAGTGTCCGGTTCAACCCCATTCTGCTCAAGCCGGGCAGTGACCGGACCTCGCAGTTGTTGGTTCGCGGCCGCCCGGTCGGGACGGTGGGCGCTCGCGACTACATCCACCACCGCGACCGGCTGGCGGCCGTTGTTGCCGAAGACCTCGCCTCGCTGCGCGCCGAGTTCGACGTCGTACTGTGCGAAGGTGCGGGCTCGCCCGCCGAAATCAATCTGCGTGCAACGGATTTGGCCAACATGGGGCTGGCTCGCGCGGCCGGGATGCCGGTCATCGTGGTCGGCGATATCGATCGTGGCGGTGTTCTGGCCCACTTCTTCGGTACGGTCGCGGTGCTCGCTCCGGAGGATCAGCAACTGATCGCAGGATTCATCGTCAACAAATTCCGCGGCGACCCGTCGCTGCTCGCGCCCGGAC